>JAGLKG010000317.1 GCA_023141835.1 Maribacter sp.
CCCATATTTTTCCAGGTCTTTCCAGCATCTTCAGATTTATAAATGCCATCTCCCATAGCGTGTGCGGGCCTGATCACAAAAGTTTCACCAGTGCCTACCCAAACGATATCGGGATTTGCTGGTGTCACGGCTAAAGAACCCACAGAGGATACATCCTGATCATCAAAAATCGATTTCCAGCTAACGCCTCCATCTTCAGTCTTCCATAGTCCACCCGAAGCTGCTCCTATATAATTGATCATAGGACTGCCTGGAACTCCGGCAATGGCAATGGTACGGTTACCCTCTGGGCCAATAAATCGAAATTTTAGGTTTTTGAAAACCTCGGCATCGGTTTGGGCGTTGCTGGATAAAGAAACTAAAAAAAGGAGGAAAACGGTGTGTACTATTGATTTCATAAGAAGTATATAAATAAGAAAAACCCCTTTCATTGAATGGGCATTTTTAGGTGGTCAATAAATCAGGAAAAAATCTTGAATTTATTTTACCCTTACTAAGATAATTAAATTTGGAAACCGACCCTTTCGATCACGGAATTATTAAATTTATCACCTTAATCCTATTCGCATGAAATACGAACATATCAGCAACCAGCTTTTTATCAAGAATCGCAAGAAATTTATGGCGAAAATGGAACCCTCCAGTATTGCGATCTTTAACTCCAATGACATTTACCCCGTTAGTGCGGATAGTACTTTAGCTTTTGCACAACATCGCGATATATTGTACTTGAGCGGGGCCGATCAGGAGGAAACAATATTATTGCTGTTTCCTGATGCGCTGGATAAAAAGCATCGCGAAATTTTGTTTGTTCGTGAGACCAATGATCATATTGCCGTTTGGGAAGGACCAAAGTTGACTAAGCAAAAAGCGACGGAGATATCGGGCATTGAAACCATTTATTGGTTGACCGATTTTGATAAGGTCTTTTTTGACTTGATGACCGAGGCGAATACGATATATCTAAATACCAATGAACATTATAGACAAGCCGTAGTAACCGAAACTAGAGAGGATCGTTTTATTCTGGATTGCAAGCAAAAATTCCCCGCCCATAAAGTGTCCAAGAGCAACCCGATTTTGCAGGAAATCCGTGGGGTTAAAGAGCCCGAAGAAATTGAACTCATGCAAAAGGCCTGTGATATTACTGAAAAAGGTTTTCGAAGATTGTTGGGCTTTGTAAAACCTGGGGTTTGGGAATATGAGATTGAGGCGGAGCTTTTGCATGAATTCGTTCGCAACCGTTCCAAAGGATTTGCCTATACACCGATTATCGCTTCTGGTGGAAATGCGATTGTACTGCACTATATCGTGAACAACCTACAGTGTAAGGATGGGGATATGTTGTTGATGGATGTAGCAGCGGAATATGGTAATTACGCAAGCGACCTTACGCGGACCATCCCTGTAAATGGAAGGTTTAGCCAACGTCAAAAAGCGGTGTATCAATCGGTTTTAAAAGTAAAGAATGAGGCCACCAAAATGTTGGTGCCAGGGACCATTTGGGCAGAATATCACAAAGAAGTAGGCAAGATAATGACCTCAGAATTACTGGGTTTGGGTCTATTGGACAAGGCCGATATACAAAAGGAGGATAAAGATTGGCCCGCCTATAAAAAATACTTTATGCATGGCACCAGTCACCATATTGGCCTCGACACCCACGATTATGGCGAACTCAAGACCCCTATGAAAGCCAATATGGTCTTTACCGTAGAACCTGGTATTTATATCCCTGCTGAAAATATGGGTGTTCGCTTGGAAGACGATGTGGTTATCCAGGATAAAGGGGAACCTTTTAATTTAATGGCCAATATTCCTGTTGAGGTAGAGGAAATCGAGGAGTTAATGAATAGTTAGTTGAAGGTTATTGGTTGACCGTTGATCTTCCGTGTTGTACGATAATTATTAGCCTTGAAAATGTCACCCTGAGCGCAGTCGAAGGGATTGGGATGTTCATTGCCCTAATTAATCTATGCGAACCAATTGGTGCAGGAATCCACTAATTCGAAGACTGTTTTTCATGGAATCTGATATCCTGAGGTAAGGGCTGGCAGAAGAATTTGCGGACATCAATTTTTTACGTTCCAGTGTATTATTTAAAGCTCATTTGCTTTATAAAATGATTGTTCATCAACGACTAGGGTGGTCAACTCAACCGTATGTCCGTCCGGGTCTTTGGTGTATATAGAGTGAAAATAGTGATGGTCCTGAATATTGAAATCCAAGTCTAGTTCGGTATATCGTTTTTTGGCTTTCTCGAAATTCTCTTGATTTACATTAAAGGCAAAGTGATCTATTTTTACATTTTTAGATTGATGGTCGAGTTTTGGATCATGGAAATTAGCTGGAAATAGGGCAACTCCAGATTTGTTGGTCAACATAAAAATTGGAAAATCACCCCATTCGGGCAATTGGTATTTTTTAAGTCCGAGTACTTTTTCATACCACTTGGCGGAAACTTCCAAATCCTTTACACGTATTGCTACATGGTCTAAAAATTTCAACTCTATTTTTTCTGTATTTGATTTCATTTAGCCGCTTTTCTTAATTCAATTGCTCTTTGATTGCCTTTTTTTACTGGATTTCTTACGGCATGCCGTATCACCCATTTAAGTTCAGTGGAGGCATTTTCCAGCCAATTTTCGCAGAGCTCCAGGGCTAATTCAAGATGGTCTTTGGCGATGTCCCCAACGTGATTGGCTACACTCCTTCTTACATATAGATCAGGATCGTTTTTTAAGTGTTCCAAAATAGGAATCGACGGACTTGGACTTTTAACCAAGGAATCGATCTTTGTCGACCAAGGTAATCTGGGTCGTGCACCTTCAGAACAAAGTCTTCTGACATGGGGGTTTTTATCCGTCATCCATTGGTATAAAACCTCTAATGTTCTATTCTGATCGTGGATAATAAATGATCGTATGGAAAACTCACAGGTAAATCGTTGCGTCAACTCATATTGGGCATGCATCGAAATATCAAAGGGGTCCCGATCCTTATTGAATACTTCATCAACTCCATATTTGGCTATGTAACTACAATGTGGCATATAAAATAATGATGCAAGCCCATTGTCTTCTGTTT
>JAGLKG010000318.1 GCA_023141835.1 Maribacter sp.
TATAGGAAACGAACAGGAAAATCCGCAGATGCTTACAGCCTGTGATTGGCTTGATGTTTTTGTGGACCAGCAAGGACAAATTCGAAGGGGTATCCGTAAAACAGGATATTGGCTTTTAGAAGTAGACCAGGCCGGGGAATACGAATTTGAACTCCGCAGATGGCCCAAAGAAATTGATGTGCCCCTAATGGGCAGGCCATCCGAAAAAAGTACTGCATTGCCTATCACCTCGGCAAGTGTTTATGTCAATGGCGTAAACCACAGAACCATAGCCGAAAAAGAGGCCTATGGGTTTGAGGGACTTGTAAAACACGTAGAGAAAGGGGATACTTACGTAACATTTACCATGGATTTAAAGGCAGGGCCCACGGCCCTACATACCTGGTTTAATGATACACAAAATCAGGCTATCTGTAGTGCCTATTATGTATATGTACGTCGAAAATAATCAATGAGCAACCTAAAACCACACCACATATGAAGGTCCCTTCCCTTATCATACTCCTCATATTCAGTTGTCTGTCTTTTTTTGAGGCCGATGCCCAAAATGAACGACCACTCAACATACTGCTTTTTACAGCTGATGACCTTGACAAATTTTCATTAGGTTGTTACGGTAGTGAAGTAGCCAATATTTCTCCTAATATTGACAAATTGGCCTCCGAGGGAATGAGGTTTAACCACGCATACGTTAACAACTCTATCTGTGCTCCTAGCCGAGGTATTATTGCTACCGGATTGTACGGGCATAATAGCGGCATCAAAGGTTTTATGAAGATGCCCGCAAATAAGGAACATCCTTTAATTATGGAAGTGATACGGGAACACGGATACCAAGTTGGGGTCATGAGTAAAGTAGATCATTCAACCCCCAAAACCACCTTTACATGGGATTTTATGCGAAAACGATCTGAATTGGGAGATGGACGAAATCCTGAACGTTATTACGAAAGTGCCAAAATCTTTTTTGAAGCATCCAAAAAGGAGGGTAAACCTTTTTACTTCATGGTCAATTCGGATGACCCTCACCGTCCTTTTTTCAATCCTGGGAAGGGACTCCAAAAGGGTATGGCAAAACCTTCCAGAATATATGCTCCAGATGAAGTTGTGGTTCCAGGATTTCTGCCAGATATCCCCGATGTTAGAAGAGAATTGAGCTACTATTACAATTCGGTAAAACGCCTCGATGACACTTTCGGAAAGGTCATGCAAGCTCTAGATGAAAGTGGGCAAAAAGAAAATACCTTGGTCATTTTCATATCCGATAACGGAGTGGCTTTACCCTTTGCTAAATGTGATAACTATTATGCCAGTAGCAGAACTCCTTGGATTGTACGTTGGCCCAAAATAGTTAAAAAAGGCACTGTAAATGATACGCATCTCATCTCGCTCATCGACTTTTTCCCCACCATATTAGAGGCAATCGGAATAAACACAAAAGTGTCCCTGGATGGGATTTCGCACCTCCCTTTATATAAAAATGAAGACCACAAAAAAGATGCTTTTGTGTTTACGCAAATAGACAATAAAGCAGGAGGGAAAGAGGCCCCAAGACGTAGTACCGCCAGCCCCATGCGTGGGGTACAAAATCGTGATTTTGTTTATATTTTCAATGCATGGTCCTATACAGATGCTGTCTACCATAACAATAATGAAGGCTTGACCATGCAAGCCATGCAAAAGGCCGCAAAAACCAATACAAAAATAGCTGCCCGAGTGAATCTTTTTCGTAAACGGCCCTTTGAGGAATTTTATGATCTTCGAAAAGATCCCAATTGCCGAAACAATCTGATTAATGACCTTACTTATGTAAGCCAGAAGGAAAAAATGAGGATAGAACTTCAACAATGGATGCAAAAAACAAAGGATCCATTGTCATATGTTTACGAGTATCGAGATAATACCGAATTGGTAAAAAAAGAACTGTATCGGTTGTATCCCGATTTGGACCGTGTGGATAACAAGGATAAATGATGTGCCACAACCGTAGTACAGAATATAAGGAAACCCAAAAAATGAAAACAAAAAGAAATACATCAACAATTATTAATCTTCCAAGACAGTTTGGCCTTTTAATACTTGTATTGTTGGCCTTTGCCTGTAAAGACGAGAAAACAGAAATCAATTCTCAAAAGACCAAGAATACGCCCTTAAATGTGGTTCTTTTTCTAGTGGATGACCTAGGTTGGAAAGATATAGGTTGCTATGGAAGTTCCTTTTATGAAACCCCGAATATTGACCAATTGGCACAGGAAGGCGTTCGTTTTACCAATGCCTATGCTGCTTGCCATGTCTGCTCCCCCACCCGTGCCAGCTTATTGACCGGGAAATATCCGGCTACGCTAAATTTAACAGATTGGCTCACAGGCCGAAGGGATTTTCCTTTTCAAAAACTCAAAAATGTAGCAATCAACCAGCACCTTCCTTATGGACAAAATACGTTACCTAATACCTTAAAAGAGAATGGATATGAAACCGCTATTTATGGCAAATGGCATTTGGGCGAAGATTCCCTTTCTACCCAACGACAAGGTTTTGATCTGCACCTGCCGGATTGGAACAAGGGCTGGCCCAAGGATGGGTATCATTTTCCATATGGTATGAAAGGGTTGGAAACGGGTGTAAAAGGAGAATATCTCACCGATCGTATGACCGATGAATCCCTTAAGTTTATAGAAAAAAACAAGGCCAATCCGTTTTTTCTCTATCTGTCGCATTTCGCCGTACATGATCCTATTGAAGGACGGCCTGATCTAGTGGAGAAATATAGTGTAAAACTTAAAAATTCAAAGGAATCAAAGAGACGACCTTATATTCTAGAAGGACGGCCGAGTGACGAACCGCAAGTTTCAAGAACTGAATTGAATCAACAGGTTCAAAACCCAACATATAATGGCTACCAAGTTTTTCCGGATGAGACAGTCAAAATAAAGCAACATCAGGACAATGTAGAATTTGCAGCCATGGTAGAAAGTATGGACGAAAGCATGGGACGGGTGCTTCAAAAACTCAAGGATCT
>JAGLKG010000319.1 GCA_023141835.1 Maribacter sp.
TAGGAAAGTTAATTTCAAACAACTATGAAGCATCCACTTAAAGCAATTTTCGAAAACAATATGTGTTTTAATCTAAATGGTAGTAGGATGCTAGCTATTTTGATTTTTTTCTTCTTGGAACATTTTTTTCAACATACAAAATAATCTCTTTGGCAACATTGATCCCAGTGACTCCTTCTATTCCCTCCAATCCAGGCGAGGCATTAACCTCAATCAATAAGGGTCCTTTATTGGATCGTATCAGGTCGACCCCAGCAACCCCAAGTCCAAGATGTTTGGTGGCATTTAAGGCAATGTGTTTTTCTTTGGCCGTAGGTTCAATAACTTCCGTAATCCCCCCACGATGTACATTGGACCTAAATTCTCCTATCGCACTGGTTCGCTTCATACTGGCCACTATCTTTTGGCCAACAACAAAAATACGGATGTCATCACCATTGGATTCCTCTATATACTTTTGTATGAGAATACTAGTATCCATTTTGTACAAGGTGTCGATTATAGATTTTGCCGATTTTTTACTCTCAGCCAAAATAACCCCATTCCCTTGGGTACCTTCTTGAAGTTTAATGATTACCGGAGGCCCTCCCAAAAGCTCAATTTGTTCTTCAACATCATCCGGATTAATGGAAAACAAAGTCTCTGGAATGGGAATATGTTTTCTTGCCATTATCTGAAGGGTCCGCACTTTATTTCTAGCTCGTGTAATACTCAATGAGCGGGCCGTGGAGAAAATTCCGTTCATTTCAAATTGTTTAACAATCGCAGCTCCGTGCTTAGTAACCTTTGCCCCAATTCTGGGAATAATGGCATCGAAAACATGGGTAACATCCTCATTCAGATAATAGACCATGGGATTCCCGGAACCCAATTTCACCGAACATTTTGTATGGTCGATCAGTTCTATGTAATGTCCTAAATTTTCAGCTTCATCTGCAATACGCTTAGTAGAATACACATTTATACTTACCGAAAGTAGTCCTATGTCCATTGAAACTTTAGTTGATTATACAATTTTGACATGTAATATCGGTCAAAATTTACTATTCCTCAAAAAGTATGTGGTAGAATTGCGGAAATTATTGGAAAACACATAAGCTGCCATTTTAAGTAGTGTTTTTAGCTTTTTACAATCTCTTTAAATTGGTTCTAAATACCGTACATTACTGCCTCAAAGTTTGTTAATAATTGGTCTGTGCAGTAAATTGCGGCCAAAATCAACTATCAATGAGCGGGTTCTTTAATTCTTCGATTGGTAGAAAGTACGCCATGGCACTTTCTGCTTTTTTTCTAATGTTTTTTCTCCTACAACATTTTGCCATAAATATAGTATCAGTTTTTAGCCCTGGTACATTTAATGAAGTATCCCATTTCATGGGCACTAATCCATTGATACAATATGCTGTGCAGCCTATTTTGATATTTGCTGTAATCTATCATTTTGTAATGGGGTTTGTTTTGGAAATAAAAAACAAAGGTTCTCGAAATGTAAAATATGCCAAAAACCATGGTGCTGCCAACTCTACCTGGATGAGCAGGAACATGATTTATAGTGGTTTAGCTATATTGGCATTCATTGTATTGCATTTTATTGATTTTTGGTTTCCCGAGATCAACACCAAATTTATTCAAGGTGATTGGTCCGGAACGTTGGAAGGGGTCGAAGGCTACCGTTATTTTGAAGAACTTCAACACAAATTTGTTGAACCTTGGAGGGTTGGCGCTTATGTTATTGCATTTGTGCTATTGGCATTGCACCTGATGCATGGCTTCACCTCTGCATTCCAATCTATAGGTTCTACAGCGGGAAGAAAACAAACCATGCAAAATATTGGCAAAGCATATTCGATATTGATTCCTTTAGGGTTTGTTATCATAGCGCTTTTCCATCATTTTAACCATTAATACCATTTACTTATGTCTGTATTAGACTCAAAAGTGCCTAAAGGGCCAATTAAGGACAAGTGGACTACCTATAAAGATAAGATTGATCTTGTGAATCCTGCGAATAAGCGTCATATCGACGTTATCGTTGTTGGCACTGGATTGGCTGGAGGATCTGCCGCTGCTACCCTTGCCGAACTTGGTTATAATGTAAAAGCTTTCGCCTATCAAGATTCCCCACGTAGAGCACATTCCATTGCGGCCCAAGGGGGTATCAATGCTGCCAAGAACTATATGGGAGACGGTGATTCGACTTATCGCTTATTTTATGATACCGTAAAAGGGGGGGATTATCGTTCCCGAGAGGCCAACGTTTATAGACTGGCTGAAGTTTCCGCTAATATCATTGACCAATGTGTGGCTCAAGGGGTGCCTTTTGCCCGAGATTATGGTGGCCTATTGGATAACCGTTCATTTGGTGGTGTATTGGTTTCAAGAACTTTTTATGCCAAAGGGCAGACGGGACAACAATTATTATTGGGTGCCTATTCCGCCATGAACCGCCAAATTGCCCGCGGAAAAATAGAAATGTACAATCGCCATGAAATGCTCGATGTAGTTAAAGTCGATGGCAAAGCGCGTGGTATTATTGCGAGGAACTTAATTACTGGTGAAATTGAGCGTCATTCGGCACATGCAGTTGTTGTTGCATCAGGCGGATATGGAAATGTCTATTTCCTTTCAACCAATGCCATGGGATCCAATGCCACCGCAGCATGGAAAATTCATAAAAAAGGGGCCTTCTTTGCGAATCCATGTTATACACAAATTCACCCTACCTGTATCCCGCGGTCTGGAGACTATCAGTCCAAATTAACATTGATGTCAGAATCATTGCGTAATGATGGCAGAATCTGGGTGCCAAAAAATATGGATGATGTATTGGCCATACGGGAAGGAAAAATTAAGCCAATAGAATTAAAAGAGGAAGGTAGGGATTACTATTTAGAGCGTCGTTACCCCGCTTTCGGAAACCTAGTGCCTCGTGATGTAGCTTCCAGAGCTGCTAAAGAACGTTGCGATGCTGGATATGGCGTAAATGCCACAGGGGAAGCCGTTTACCTTGATTTTGCTTCCGCCATAGAACGTTATGGAAAAGAGCAGGCAAAAATCCAAGGTATTTCAAATCCTTCCAAGGAAAAAGTAACCGAAATGGGTGAAGCTGTTGTTGAGGCCAAATACGGTAATCTTTTCCAAATGTATGAAAAGATCGTTGATGAGAATCCATATAAAACACCTATGATGATCTATCCTGCTACCCATTATACCATGGGTGGTGTTTGGGTAGATTACAACTTAATGACCACGGTAGATGGGCTGTATTGTATTGGCGAGGCCAACTTCTCAGATCATGGTGCCAACCGTTTAGGAGCTTCAGCTTTGATGCAAGGATTGGCAGATGGTTATTTTGTACTGCCATACACAATTGGAGATTATCTATCTGATGATATTAGAACTGGACCAATCGCCACGGACACCAAAGAATTTGATGAGGCTGAAAAGGAAGTAAAGGATAAAATAGACTTCTTTATGGGCAACAACGGTACAAAGTCGGTCGACCATTTCCACAAACGACTTGGTAAAGTTATGTGGGACAAAGTGGGTATGGCCAGAAATGAGAAAGAACTAAAAGAAGCCATGTCCGAAATTAAAGCCATTAGAGAAGAATTCTGGAAAGAAGTAAAAGTTCCCGGTAGCGCGAATGAAATGAACCTTGAACTAGAGAAAGCAGGTAGAGTAGCTGATTTCTTGGAATTGGGTGAATTGTTTGCCAAGGATGCCCTTATTCGTGAGGAATCCTGTGGCGGGCATTTCCGAGAAGAATCTGTTGAATTGGAGGGCCAACAAAAAGGGGAAGCCAAACGAAACGATAGTGATTTTGCATTTGTGTCGGCATGGGAATATAAAGGAGAACCTGCTGATGCCATTTTGCACAAAGAGCAGTTAGAGTTTAAAGATATTGAGTTAAAACAACGTTCATACAAGTAATTTACTAATTGGTTAATGTAACAATAACTCAATTGGTACATTTTCGAATTAATCAATTTTCAAATTGAGAATTTATGAAATTAACCCTTAAGATTTGGAGACAAAAAGGAGCACAGGACAAAGGTAAAATAGTTGATTATAAGGTGTCCGATATTTCAGAGCACATGTCCTTTTTAGAAATGATGGATGTTTTGAACGAACAACTTGTAAATTCTGGTGAAGAACCTGTTGCTTTTGACCATGATTGTCGAGAAGGCATTTGTGGCATGTGTTCAATGCATATTAATGGTGAAGCCCACGGACCCGATCGTGGTGTTACTACCTGCCAATTGCATATGCGCATGTTCAAGGATGGGGATACGATTACCATTGAGCCCTTTAGGGCCAAAGCCTTTCCAGTGATAAAGGATTTGGTAGTTGACAGAACCTCTTTTGAGCGCATACAACAGGCAGGGGGTTATATTTCAGTGAACACCTCAGGAAATACCCAGGACGCAAATGCGCTTCCTATTTCAAAGCATGCAGCCGATGAGGCCATGGATGCTGCTGCGTGTATAGGTTGTGGTGCTTGCGTCGCAAGTTGCAAGAACTCCTCAGCTATGTTGTTCGTAGGAGCTAAGGTATCACAATATGCTTTGTTGCCACAGGGGCAAGTAGAAGCTGCTGATCGCGTTAAAAATATGGTCGCACAAATGGATTTGGAAGGATTTGGCAACTGTACCAATACGGGAGCATGTGAAGTAGAATGTCCCAAGGGAATTTCCTTGGAGAATATTGCGCGCATGAACCGAGAATTGGTCAAGGCAAGCCTTATCAAGTTTTAAAACACTTTGCCCCAAACTATAAACACAAAATCCCATCCGGTTTCGGATGGGATTTTTTTATCTTTAGACATGGCCAAGTCGTATTCAAATGCCCGTATTAAAGTTCCCCGTTTTAACGAAGAGTCCGGATTTTATACCACCCCTGAACGTTCCAAGATCATGGGAAAGATCAGAAGCAAGAATACCAAGCCCGAAATGGCCTTTAGAAAAGCGCTCTGGGCAGCGGGTTATCGCTATAGAATTGATTCAAGAAAGTTAATCGGAAGACCGGACATTGTGTTGAATAAATACAAAACGGTCGTCTTTATAGATGGCGAATTCTGGCATGGGCATAATTGGGAAGAACGCAAACAAAAAATAAAGACTAATCGCGACTTTTGGATTGCGAAAATTGAACGTAACAGGCAACGTGATGCCGAAGTAAATACTGAACTAAAACGAATGGGTATTAAAGTATTCCGTTTTTGGGAAAATGAAATCAAAATAGAATTGGACCGCTGCGTCCAAGAGGTCGTATTGCATTTAAAAAGCTAGAAGGGATATACAATTAGTCTATCTGCCTTTTTAGAATGGCAAAAAATTGTCTTACATGTTCAAATGCTATTTCAAAATCGGAATATTCCGGGGAATCATTTAAGCTGTGGCAGGTTATAGTTCCCTCCTTTCTGTTGTAATCTGTAATTTCCTTACACATTACGCCAGCTTTGTAGACTAGTATCCAGGTTTGACAATCAGTTTCCCTAACCTTTGTCTTAAAGTCTTTTTTACTTATTTGTTTTCCCAGAACAACCGTGCCTTCAGGTAATCCATTCAATTCACCATTGTCCATGGAATCGTTGGAGATTTCAAAAGAAATATAACGAGCCACAGAAACCTGTTCGACGACAAAACCTACCTTCACCAATTTGTCCAGGAATACCAGACTATCATGATTATTAGCATATCTCCTTTCCTCTTTTTTTGTAATTAAAGGGGCAGAAAGTAAATATTTTCCTGGTGCCAATTTGGTAATGTTATGTCCTTTTTTTGAGGTTACACTTTGTTGGTCATATGCACCATCCTTTTCATTCACTTCTTGGGAATACAACTGGCCAATACTCATATCGAAGTATTGTGCAATTTTTGTAAGATTTTTAATTGGAATATTGGCATCCTTCTTTTCATACAGCTGAATGGTGCGCAGGCTTACCCCAATGACATTGGCCAAATCGGTCTGACTAATATTTTTTTTTCGTCTTAATTGCTTTATTATCAACATAAAATTGTAATATTGTGTAATTATCTTACATATTTTGTTGTATATGCAATTTATTAACGTATATCTGTAATCCGATTACAGACAAATATAGCAAAATGCGTAATGCTTTTATGTTTTATCTGAAAACCAATATTCTGAAAAGTCCTTTACTATTGATTAATAATTCCAACTATAAACACTATACATTATGCTTGAAGAAAACAACTATGGAAAACCAATAAGCGAAAAACTATCGGCCATCATAAGGAGAAACAGCACCAAAGATGACCTTGCCAATGTGGCTTCAATAACGGGCATTAGTTTCTCTACAATACGTGATGTCGTCTATAGAACCAATAGCTTAACCAAATCCAATTCAAAAGCTATTCGCTCACTCATCAATATTGCGTTTGAAAATTCACTTGCAAGACAGCTACAGGCCGAAGGAGACAAGATTTTTCTTAATCGCATTTTGCGAGATTAATATTGTTGGGCACTGTTTGTACATTTCTTTCCATCAAGTGTGGTTGCGCTATTCTAATTTTATTACTTTTATAGGTCTTTTAAAGACATACTATGCCCAACTTTCCATATAAAATCAATTCCAAACTCCCTAATGTAAAAACCACCATTTTTACTACGGTGGGGAGTATGGCGGCTAAACATGATGCCATAAACCTTTCCCAGGGTTTCCCGAATTTTGAGCCCGACAAATATCTTATTGACTTGGTTTCCAAGGCAATGAATGAAGGCCATAACCAATATGCGCATATGGCTGGTCTACCAAAATTAAGAGAGGTCATTGCGCAAAAAATTGAAACATTGCACAATAGGGTCTATAATCCCGACAATGAAATAACCATCACCGTTGGGGCATCCCAAGCTATCTTTACGGCGATTACGGCATTTATTGGAAAAGATGACGAGGTTATAGTGTTTAAGCCCGCTTATGATTGCTATGAACCTGCCATTGAGGTCAATGGCGGCGTTCCGGTTTTCGTTCAGTTGATAGGAAAGGGTTTTAAAATTGACTGGGACCACTTTCGAACGAAGATTACCCCTAGGACAAAAATGGTAATCATAAATACTCCTCACAACCCAAGCGGCACTATTCTCTCTAAAGAAGATATGCTGGAGCTTCAGAAAAGTTTAAAGGACACGGACATTCTTGTCGTTAGTGATGAGGTCTACGAACATATTGTTTTTGACGGAAACGAACACCAAAGTGCTTCCCGATTTGATGACCTGGCCTCACGAAGTTTTGTGTGCGCCTCTTTTGGAAAAACTTTTCATGTTACAGGATGGAAAGTGGGATATTGTGTGGCTCCTGCCGAGTTGATGCATGAATTTCGCAAAACCCATCAGTTTAACGTGTTCTGTATTGATCATCCGGTGCAACACGCTCTTGCGGCTTATTTGCAAAATCCAGAGCATTATTTGGCCTTGAATAGCTTCTACCAAGAAAAAAGAGATTTCTTCCTTAATGCCCTACAGGGCTCCAAATTCAAGATAATTCCTTCCCAAGGCACCTATTTTCAGCTTTTAGGCTATGAGGATATAACTGATGAAAAGGATGTTGATTTTGCCAAAAGACTAATTATCGATCACAAACTTGCCAGTATTCCTATTTCAGTATTCAATGAAAATGCTTTAGACATAAAAGTTTTGCGATTTTGCTTCGCCAAAACCCAGGAAACTTTAGAAAAAGCCACAAACATCCTCAAGAATATTTAATCCAAGGCAGCAGTCACTTTGGTCATAAACTCCCCTATTTTATTGGGTTCTAACCAACGTGTTACCACAACCAAATCATTTTCCCGGTCAATAACGATAAAATTACCGCCGAAGCCTGCGGCATAATAGATGTTTTCTGAAAGTCCAACCCAATGTCGGTTTCCTTTTTTGTTCAACCACCACATATACCCATAATTTACATTGGGAGTTGAAGGTGCTATGGCTTTTTGAATCCATGATTCACTGACCAGTTGTTCATTTTTCCATTTACCGTTATTTAAAAATAAAAGGCCAAAACGGGCCATATCTTCCGTATGAATGAAAAGTCCCGCACCGGAATGCCCCCCGCCTGTAACCGACTTCATCTGGATTCCATCAATTTCAGTCCATGCATGGGTATACCCGTGCCATCGCCAAGTTGTTGATGCCCCTATTTTGTCCATTAAATGCTCTTTCAGCACCATTGGTACAGGCTTTCTCCAGATGTGCGTAAGGGCATATGCCAATACATTCACGCGAACGTCATTATATTCCATGACCGACCCAGGTTCATTAAGCTTACGGAATTTCCAGTCATCAATTCCTCCTTCCCTAGGGGGTCTATCTGCCCAATCCTTGCCTCCCCAAAGCTCCCCGGACCAATCAGAATTTTGTTGCAAAAGGTGTTCCCAAGTGATTTTACTATTATGTACACCATCAAATGTACCATCCCAGATATATGTTCCAACCTTATCATTGGTGCTCGAAATCAGATCTTTGTCCTCTGCCATACCCGCAACAGTCGATAAGAAACTTTTTGTTACACTAAAAGTCATATCCACTCTTTTGGTATCACCCCATTTAGCCACTATATATCCATTTTTGAGAATCAAACCGGCAGGGCCGCCTCTCTTTTTGGTAGGTCCCAAAATTTCATGAAAGGGTTCTCTTTCAAACCCCCTAAGAATGGCAATTCGTAGATCCCGAGAACCAGAATACTCGTTCGACTTTGCAAACTCCACAGCTTCCGTTAATTTAGTAGCGTTAATTTTGAGTTCTTGAGCAGCTTTTTGCTCCCAAACAATGTTTCTATCCGGAAAGTAGTATCCCTCTTGTGCCAATAAACTCGTTGTGCACAACAACGCAAAAATGATTAATCTAAATTGGTTCATAAGTACTGTAAATAATGACGTTTAATCTTCGATGAAGTTAATCAAATCATACCGCATTAACCAATCCATTTGTTTATCTTTTCCTATAAAATAGGGATGCTTTCCAAACTTTGAAAATTCATTTTTTTTGTAGAATTTAATGGCTCCTTTGTTATGCTCCCAAACGCCAAGCCATAGAAAGTCCTTATTTGTTTTTACTCCCAATCTCTTCACTTCCCCGAGCATCATTTTCCCGACACCCTGACCTTGAAATCTTTGAAGGACGTAAATCCTTTCTAGCTCCAAAGAATCATCCAGTTTCAAATCGGATTGTGCATCCATCCAATTTAATTTAAAATACCCAACAAGATCTTTGTCTAAATAGGCAAAATAAAAAGCCGTGTTTAGGTTTTTTAGCTCTTCCTTTAATTTATCTTTTTCAAATGCGAAGTCCATGTAGTTTTTGAAATCTTCGGGATTATTATGGACTTTGAA
>JAGLKG010000032.1 GCA_023141835.1 Maribacter sp.
GTTTCCCTGTCACCCCCGTATTGCCAAAGTTTTGCGCGGTAATTCAAATCTGTAGAAATAGTGATTCCTTTAGAGCTTGCCGCTTTCACTGCTTCTAAACATACATCCGCTGCTCCTTGTGAAATGGCAGGTGTAATCCCTGTCCAATGAAACCATTCTACACCTTCGAAAACAGCATCCCAATCAATCATTCCCGATTCAATTTCCGCTATAGCGGAATGTGCTCTATCATACACCACTTTACTACCTCTACTTACTGCGCCGGTCTCTAAAAAATAAATACCTAAACGATTACCCCCGTAGACTATTTTATCAACACCTACACCTCGTTTACGCATTTCCATCATAGCGCATTCTCCGATATCATTGTTTGGCAATCGAGTCACAAAATCTACAGGCACCCCATAATTGGCTAGTGATACCGCCACATTGGACTCACCGCCCCCATAAACAACATCAAAGTTATTCGCTTGTGAAAACCTTAAAAATCCAGGAGGGGACAATCTTAACATTATCTCTCCGAAGGTCACTACTTTTTTCATGCTCAATCAATTTTGTATTAAAAATTAAAGTATTCTTTTGCGTTGTTATAACTAATGTCCTGTACCATTTTTCCAATCCAGTCCATATCATTAGGTAATTCCCCATTTTTGATGTCATTACCAAATAGATTGCAAAGAATTCGTCTAAAATATTCGTGCCTTGGGTAGGAAAGAAAACTTCTTGAGTCTGTTAACATTCCAACAAAACAGCTTATCAACCCTATACTTGACAGCGCGTTCATTTGTTTTTCCATACCGTCTTTTTGGTCCAAAAACCACCAACCGGAACCGAATTGTACCTTTCCTTTGATACTGCCATCATTAAAATTTCCGATCATGGCTGCCATGACCTCATTATCTGCCGGATTTAAATTATATATAATGGTCTTGGCCAATGCATTTTTACTGTCCAATGTATTCATGAATTTAGACAGACTCTGGGCTTGGGGGTAATCCCCAATAGAATCCCAACCTGTATTTGCTCCCAGTAGTTGATGCATACGGCTATTATTATTTCTAAGGGCTCCCAAATGAAATTGTTGTACCCATCCAAATTCGTGATAGGTCTCCGAAAGAAACAGGAGAATAGCGCTTTGAAATTTTTCTGCTTCGCCAGCCGTTATGGGCTGTCCGTCCCTTTTGCTTTTGAAAATCGATTTTATCTCGGATTCCGTAAAGTCTTCGGCACTCATATGTTCAAGGCCATGATCACTAAGCCGACATCCGTTTTCATTAAAGAAGATTATTCTATTTCTTAATGCATCGCAAAGTTCATCATAGGTGCCAATGGATTTTCCTGTGACTGTTTCCAGCTCATCTAGATAATCATTGTATACATCAGTTTTTATAAAAACTGCCTCATCAGGCCTGAATGCCGTACCCACTTTGGTCTTAAAATCACTTTTCGCAATTTTTCGATGGTGTTCCAAAGAATCTGTTGGCCCTTCTGTTGTGCACAGTACCTCGACATTCATCTTGGACAATAAATTTTGGCAACTAAAATCTGGAGTTCCTAATTTTTCAGAAGCTTCCTTGAACACAAAGTCTGCATTTTTGGCATTTAAAAGGTCTTCAATCCCAAAATATCTATCAAGCTCCAAATGGGTCCAATGGTATAGCGGGTTTCGCATAGTGTAAGGGACCGTATGGGCCCACTTCTGAAACTTTTCTAAATCATCGGCGCTGCCTGTAATATATTTTTCATCAATTCCCATGGCGCGCATCGCCCTCCATTTGTAATGATCACCATTGATCCACACTTCTGTAATGTTCTGGAAGGTTTTATTTTCGGCTATTTCATTTGGAGGTAAATGGTTATGATAGTCTATAATCGGCATTTTAGCTGCATATCCATGATAAAGTTCTTCAGCATATGCATTGTCCAATAAGAAATTATCTTGAATGAATTTTGTATTGTTTCCCATTTTGTAAACGTTACGATTCTTAATCTAATGATTTGCTAATGCCCACTTCAAGTCCTCTAAGTTCGGCCAAGCCACGTAAACGACCTATGCCCGAATAACCAGGATTGGTTTTTTTTGCCAAATCATCAAGCATTTGATGCCCATGGTCCGGTCGCATGGGAATGGCGGTATCTGCCCTTCCTTTAGCAACTCTTCGTCCTTGCTCTAGCAACACTTCTTTTATAATGGCGTACATATCTACGTCACCTTCTAAATGATTGGCTTCGTGGAAATTTCCCTGGGCATCTCTTTGGGTGCTTCTTAAATGTAAAAAATGTACGCGGTCCGCAAACCTTCTGAATATTTGTACGAGGTCATTATCAGCTCTTACGCCTAATGAACCTGTGCAAAAAGTAATACCATTGGAAATATTTGGCACTTGCTCAAATAGGTAGGCATAATCTTCTTCTGTGCTTACCACTCGCGGCAAGCCTAAAATTGCAAATGGTGGATCGTCTGGGTGAATGCACATCAACACCCCGCTTTGGGCAGCAATCGGGATTATCTCTTTTAAAAATAACACCAAATGTTTTTTCAATGTATCAGCATCAATATTTTGATAGGTATCCAAGGCTTGTTGAAATTGTCCCAGCGTATATCCTTCTTCGGCCCCTGGCAGCCCAGCAATGATATTATTTACCAATACCGTTCTTTCCTTTTCAGAAAGTGATTCGAAATAGGATTTGGCTTCCTGTTGTTGTTCTTGGGTATATGCGTTTTCTGCACCTGGTCTTTGTAACAGGTACA
>JAGLKG010000320.1 GCA_023141835.1 Maribacter sp.
TAAAAATTGTTTGCTAAAAAGGATTATAGCATAAATAATTTTTTGGTCAAAAGTACTATTCCACTGAAAAAGTCATTTTTGTACACTAGGATTTCTTCTTCAATTGGAATATGGTTTACTTGGGTTTCCATAATAAATAGATTTGCTGTAAGATTTGGGTTTGAACTTTTATTAGACTTTAAATGTAAATTAAACGTAGCTAGTCTCCAAATTATTGTTGAGAACCTTCTTTAAAATGTTGTAAAAAAAACGGAAAGGTTGTTTTTGTCGAAAAACAACTCTATTTCGGTACTTATGTCTTCATTTCAGGGACATCTCCTTCAACTATCAATGTACCACTTGTCGCATTCTTAATACTTTCGACGGATACGCCTGGAGCTCGCTCCAAAAGTTTAAAACCCCCAACAATTACCTCAAGAACGGCCAGATTAGTGACTATTTTCTTCACGCAACCAACACCCGTTAACGGTAAAGTACATTTTTTCAAGAGTTTAGATTCACCTGCCTTATTGGTGTGCATCATGGCCACGATGATATTTTCTGCAGAAGCCACTAAATCCATCGCGCCACCCATACCTTTCACCATTTTACCAGGTATTTTCCAATTGGCAATATCCCCATTTTCAGAAACCTCCATTGCTCCTAGAATCGTAAGATCAACATGTTGGCCACGAATCATCCCAAAACTGGTTGCAGAATCAAAGAATGAGGCTCCTGGAAGTGTTGTTATGGTTTGCTTTCCTGCATTTATAATGTCTGCATCCTCATCACCTTCAAAAGGAAAAGGGCCCATACCAAGTACCCCGTTTTCACTTTGGAATTCAACACCTAGGTCCTCTTGTACAAAATTGGCCACAAGCGTAGGTATACCAATCCCCAGATTTACATAATCCCCGTCTTTAACCTCTTTTGCAATTCGCTTTGCAATTCCGTTCTTATCAAGCATAATTACTTTCTTTTTATGACATAAGAATTGAATTTATGGGCGTGTTCACTTTCATACTTCCAAAACATAATTGGGATTGAAAAAGTGAAAACCGCAATTGCTCCAAGAAAGTTCCACAATACAATCGTACTAATCATACCCATTACTGTTCCAATTATAATAATTCTATTATCTGGAACTGCTGTAATTCTATTTATATGCTTCTTATCTAATTTTCCGCAATTATAACAATTCACTTTAACTTCATCACTCCTCAATTTCATTTGAAGATTAGCCCTAGTGTCTTCTTTATCAATTAAAAAATTCTGTTTTTTACAAACACCGCATGTGTATGTTAACCTCATTAGGACTATTCTCTGGTTCTTAGGGTTAGCTGCTCAATCCGCTTTTCATAATGTTCCCCTTGAAATATACGTTTTACAAATATTCCAGGAACATGAATTTCATTGGGGTCCAAAGATCCAGCTGGAAGCAATTCCTCAACCTCAGCGACGGTAATAGTTGCTGCCCCACACATACATGGATTGAAATTTCGTGCCGTCCCTTTAAAAATAAGATTGCCTGCCTCATCGCCCTTCCAAGCTTTTACAAATGAAAAGTCCGCTTTATAGGCCTTTTCCAAAACATACATTTTACCATTAAATTCTCTGGTTTCTTTTCCTTCGGCTATCTCTGTTCCAAAACCAGCCGGTGTAAAAAAGGCCGGAAAGCCGGCCTGTGCAGCCCTGCATTTTTCGGCCAATGTTCCTTGGGGGGTAAGTTCAACATCCAATTCACCGCTTAACATTTGACGTTCAAATTCATCATTTTCCCCAACATAAGAAGCTATCATCTTTTTAATTTGATGCTTTTGAAGCAGTAAACCCAGGCCAAAATCATCTACTCCCGCATTGTTTGAGATACAGCTAAGATCCTTGATTCCCAACCGAACCAATTCGGAGATTGCATTTTCTGGAATACCACAAAGGCCAAAACCGCCCAACATGAATGTCATACCATCTTGGACTCCTTTTAAAGCCTCTTGAACATTGTCTACTGTTTTACGAATCATATCAATTTAATTGGAGAAGCGATTAAGATTCCTAGTAAACTAAAGTAAGGATTTTAAAAGGAAAATGCCCTTAACTTTATCGTAAAAGCAAGGGCATTTTATATGTTGTTTTGACGTCTAAATCAATTTTCACCTTAGAAGTCCAAATCCTCCAAGTCATCATCTATATCCTCCTTATCCTCGCCATTTTCAACCTCTTTGGTACAATCCAATTCTATCGAAAGCTCCTCTGGTTCTGGGAATTCACCGTCTGAAACGCCCAATTCTTTATTTTCATAGTTCTTTTTCATAAAAAGCCCCCATATTGGTAAGGCCGTAGAGGCACCTTGACCGTAGGTGATTGTCTTAAAATGTGTCGCGCGATCTTCCCCACCTACCCAAACTCCAGTAACTAGGTTAGGTACCATTCCCATAAACCATCCGTCACTTTGATTTTGTGTGGTCCCTGTTTTTCCTGCTATTGGATTTTTAAATTCATAGGGGTATCCTGTAATTATCTCATCATATTCCTTTTTGAGTTTATTGGCTCCTGTGGTTCGTAACCGGATACCCGAACCACCAAGAGTAACGCCCTCCATTAGATTAATCATAGTATAGGCCACTTCCTTGCTCAAAACATCCTTTGTTTCTGGAACGTATTCAAATAAAACGGTTCCGTTTCGATCTTCAATGCGGGTCACCATAACCGGTTTTACATAAACTCCTTGATTCGCAAAGGCTCCATAAGCCCCAACCATTTCATAAATATTCAAATTTTCTGTTCCCAAAGCAATGGAAGGTACCTCAAGAATATCCCTGGCAACCCCCAAATTCTTAACAATGGAAACAACGGATTTTGGCCCGACCAAATCAATAAGTTGTGCGGTAATGGTATTCTTTGAATTGGCCAAAGCCCTTTTCAAAGTGTACATTTCACCGGAATACTTTAAGTTGGAATTCCCAGGGCACCAGGCCTCTGTATTACCGTGCTTTCCTGCTTCAATACAATATAGGGTGTCTGGTAGTTCGTCACAAGGCGAAAGCCTTAATTGATCAATTGCCGCAGCATACACAAAAGGTTTGAACGTAGATCCGACTTGGTGGGCCCCTTGGTACACATTATCATATTGAAAATGTCTATAGTCCACGCCACCGACCCATGCCTTTACATGACCTGTTTGGGGCTCCATAGACATCATGGCCGGTCTTAAAAAGGTCTTATAATAGCGTATGGAATCCATGGGGGTCATGATGGTATCCTTTTCATGGGTCTCGCTTTTCCAATCAAAAACGGTCATTTCCCTTTTTTTGTTAAAAGAACTTCGAATATCCTTTTCAGATTTCCCTTCTTTTTTCATTTGACGCCAACGGTCGGAGATTTTCATAGCACGCTCCATGATACGATCTATCTCCTCTTTCTCCAAATCTAAAAAGGGAGCCGTTCTATTACGAACTGGTGTATTTTGATGAAAAAATTCAGTTTGCAATTTTTCCATATGCTCCTGCACCGCTTCCTCAGCATTAGCCTGCATGCGAGAATCAATAGTTGTATATATCTTCAATCCGTCTAAGTACAAATTCCATTTGTCCCGTTCCCCTTCCAACGCCGGCTTGGGGTTTTTATTAATCCAATCCTTCATAAAAGAACGCTGAACATAGGTACGGAAATAAGTGGCTGGCCCATCACTGTGAGATTGAGGATTAAAATTGATATCCATCTCCATTGCCTGTAATGAATCTTTTTCCATTTTAGTCAGGTAATCGTATTTACCCATTTGACCTAAAACGGTATTTCTTCTATCAAACACCAGTTGTTCTCTACGTAAAGGGTTATAGTAGGATGAATTCTTCAACATCCCCACTAAAACTGCAGATTCTTCGGTCTTCAAATCTATGGGCTCCTTGCCAAAATAAATCCTAGCTGCTGAACGAATACCATCAGCCGCATGTCCAAAATCATAAATATTCAAATACATAGCTATGATTTCTTCCTTGGTATAGCTACGTTCTAAACGAGTAGCTATAATCCATTCCTTGATTTTTTGAATTACCCTGTCCAAGGTGCTTGAAGAAGCACGCTCGGTAAATAATAATTTTGACAATTGCTGAGTAATCGTGCTCGCCCCTCCTCTTTGGCCCATAAATATAAAAGCTCTCAAAGTCCCCCTTGCATCAATTCCGGAATGACTAAAATACCGGGCATCTTCCGTAGCCACCAATGCATTAACTAAATTTTCAGGAAGGTCTTCATATTTTATCGGCGTGCGATTGTCTTCCAAGTAGAGTTTACCTAAGGTAACTCCATCAGATGAAATAATCTCCGTGGCCAAATTGGTTTCAGGGTTTTCTAAATGTTCGTAAGTCGGTAATTCTCCAAATACACCCCAGGAAGCCATTAGAAATACCAATGCTGCAGAAAGAGTCCCTGCAAGAAATAAGGCCCAGAACCATTTGATAAACTTAGAAAAACTCTTATTTGTTTTTTTCTTTTTGGCCTTTGCCATATGCTATTGATTACTTTTTACAATTTCAAAACCGACATCTGTTATGCCCTCAAGGTTTTCTACCCCATCAATTTTGCCATTTTTGCGCATGGCATGGGATACTTTCAAGGTATATACGCCGGAAGAAGGAAAAACGATGTTTTCTTTGTACCATAATTTGTTTTCCTTAATACTTCCGTGCCCTTTGCCAAGCCAAGAGCCATCGGGTAAGGCCATTTCAAACTCCAAGGTATCCTTGATCATATTCCCATCTGGGTAAGTTAACTCCACAATCAAAAAGAGGTTACTATATGGGAAAGTTTGATCGTTTCGAACATTGACAAAAATATTATGTTGCTGTAGGGTATCAATTTCGGAAAAGTTGAATTCAATCGTATTTTCCTTGTTCCAAAATCCATTATTGGTTGCTTTGTAGTCTGACTTTACAATGGAATCGTTACAGGAGCCAAATAAGGCAATACATACAATTGCTAAAATTACCCTACGCATTTTTCTGGCGTCTTTTTCTATTGTTTCTTCTTTTCTTGTTCTTATTCCTATTATTGCGACCTTTTGGTTTATCAAAACGGGTAAGGCTATCCTGGCCTACCACATTTTCGAACACCACCTTATCTTCAACGATATTGTCCGCAGCATATTCTTCCAGGCTTGCAATTTTTTCTTTCTTTCTATTTTTGGCTACAATTTCTATGACCTGCTCTTTGGAAAGCACATGCCAATTTGCAGGTTCATCTTTATATGAGAACCAAAATGTAGCTTTGAAAATATCCGATTTTTGACAGAATGCCATCCCTTTTTCAGTAAACAATTTGGTGTCTTGTGGCGGAAAATCCTTTAACGCCTCCAAATACAGGTCCAACTCATAATTAAGACAACATTTGAGTTTGCCACATTGTCCCGCCAATTTTTGGGGATTCAATGATAATTGCTGGTAACGGGCCGCCGAAGTACTTACCGACCTAAAATCGGTCAGCCATGTAGAACAACATAGTTCCCTGCCACAGGAACCTATACCTCCAAGGCGCTGTGCTTCTTGTCTATAGCCAATTTGTCGCATTTCGATACGAATACCAAAAGCCTTGGCCATATCCTTAATCAATTGACGAAAATCTACCCTTTCCTCGGCTGTGTAGTAAAATGTTGCCTTTGATGCATCTCCCTGAAACTCAACATCGGAGATTTTCATTTGTAATTTCAGGATAATGGCAATTTCACGAGAACGCTTTTTAATTTCTTCTTCTCTATTCCTCGCCTTTTGCCAGATGTCAATATCTTTCTGTGAAGCCTTTCGATATAATTTCAGGATATCCCCTGAGCTATGATCTACTTTTTTTTTCTTCATTTGAACTCTAACAAGTTCCCCTGTAAGTGTAATCATTCCTATATCATGCCCAGATTGGGCCTGCGTAGCCACAATATCACCTATAGACAGTCCAAGGTTTTCTGTATTTCTGAAGAATTCTTTTCTGCTATTTTTAAATCGGACCTCAACAAATTCAAACGGTTTTTCACCATTTGGAAGTGACATGTTGGAAAGCCAATCAAATACCGTTAATTTATTACAACCATCGGTTCCGCAAGTACCATTGTTCCTGCATCCCTTTGGTTGTCCATCCTTACCGGTTGAACAACTGTTACAACCCATATTTTGTATCTTGATTTGAAAAGAACGCCTAGTTCTTATCAAAAAAGGTTCATATTAATCTTAAATGTAAAGATAGTATAATTTGTTGCAGATGTAAAGTGTTCAAACGCAATTGAAATATTCCAATCCTTTGGTGTTCGTTTATTTTTTGTACTTCAACACTTCTGAACGACCCTTTTTGAAGATTTTATTACTCGCCGATTTGCCTTTTCTACGTTTTTTTTGCTCTTCAAAAGGCAGGGCATGTACCTGTTTGCATTCCTCTGAACAACAATTATTCAGTAGT
>JAGLKG010000321.1 GCA_023141835.1 Maribacter sp.
ATCACAAGCTTTGCCACATTGGTGGCACTGGGCGATTACATCCTTGGAAATACGTTCTCCCCTTCTATGATCAAAAACAAAGTTCTTTCCGATGAATTTATTCTCAAGGTTCTTTTTTTTTGCCTGCCTTGCATATTCAATAATTCCTCCTTCTAATTGATAGACATTCTTAAATCCTTTGTGCTTGTAATATGCGCTGGCCTTTTCGCAACGTATTCCCCCCGTGCAGTACATTACCAATTTCTTATCCTCTTTGAAACCTTCCAGGTCCTTTTCGATAATGTCCAACGAATCCCTAAAAGTATCTACGTCGGGAGTAATGGCATTTTTAAAATGACCTATTTCACTTTCATAATGATTGCGCATATCGACCAAAACGGTATCTGGGTCTTCAATCAGTTCATTGAACTTTTCGGCATCAACATGAATTCCCTTGTTAGTCACATCAAAGGTTGAATCATTAAGGCCATCAGCCACAATTTTCTTTTTAACCTTCACTTTCAATTTCAAGAAAGATTTATTGTCATGTTCAATGGCAATATTCAGTCTCACATCCTTTAAAAAAGAAATGCTGTCCAAATGCTCCTTAAAAGACCCAAAGTTCTCAGCCGAGACAGATAATTGCGCATTTATGCCCTCATTGGCCACATAAATTCGACCTAATACGTCAAGTCCATCCCAATGAATAAACAAATGATTCCTAAAAATTAAAGGATTCCCAATGTGTGCATATTGATAAAAGGAAATGGTGAGTCGATCTTGCCCAGCCTCTTCAATAAGAACTTCCCTTTCCTTTGCACTTAATGTATTGTACAGTTGCATGCTATACCAATCGTTAAGTTAAAGAATAGTTTACGTGGCAAAGGTAAGGTAATCTTAGACTATTTTCGTGGTGATAATCTTTACTGGACAGGCTAATTGTGCCTGTTTACAAGGCTCATAAAAACTATGGTCATGAGATTTAATGGTGAAAAACCCTTTTTTCTCCAATGCTCTTAACAATACGCTTTTTCCATCTTTTTTAGACATTTGAAATTGTTCAGGAGCCAGCTCCACACAATAATTACATCCTATGCATTTTTTGCGGTGCAGCGTTACAACGACCATTATTCCCGAACAATTTTGTACAATTTATCAGAAGGTCGGATCTTAAACCCAGTTGGGAAGGTGCAGTTATTTCCCTTTTCTGCCAAGGCCACATAGCAATCATCAACCATCATTTGTTCCAATTCCAATTCCTTAACCCCAGTTGTAGGGCCTGTTATAAGCAAGGTGTCACCAATTTTGATGTCGAAAGCATCAATTTTGAACTCTGCTATACCCGGTTTGGGATAATAGTGAACTCCTTTACCAACATATATTTTTTTCTGGGATGCCTGAGAGCCAGCGCCATCGCTCCATTCGCCAAGTTTTTGACCAAGATAATATCCTCCCCAAAAACCTCGGTTATATACCTTATCAAGTTCTTTCATCCATAATTCAACCTTTTCTTTCGAATAGGTGCCATCACTATAAGAATCAATTGCTTCTCTATATGTCTTTATCACAGTGGCAACATATTCAGGTGCCCTTCCCCTACCTTCAATCTTCAATACTTTAACACCGGCATCTATGATCTGGTCCAAAAAATCGAGGGTACATAAATCTTTGGGAGACATCATATATTCATTGTCCAACTCAATCTCAAAACCACTTTCTTGATCAATTACAGTATACTTTTTACGGCAGTT
>JAGLKG010000322.1 GCA_023141835.1 Maribacter sp.
CCATGCCCAAACACTTCTATTTCAATCAAATTTCCTGATGGCCCTTTGACTTGTTCTTTATTTATTCGCTCACAGATGTGTTTGATTTGGCGCAAGCTAAGTTCTCGACTTAAAACTACAGTATCGGCAAACAAGGAATAGAACTTTACCGCTTCTATATTGGTTATATTTATTTGTGTGGAAATATGAACTTCCATGTTAATTTGTCTGGCATAGGCTATTACGGCCTGATCCATAGCTATTACAGCAGTAATTCCAGATACTTTCGCCTTGTCCAAAACTGTTTTGATAATAGACAAATCATGATCGTAGATGATGGTATTCAATGTGAGATATGTCCTAATTTGTTTTCCCTGACACCTTCTCGATATTTCAGGTAAGTCTTCCAAAGTGAAGTTTATACTTGCCCTCGCTCGCATATTGAGTTGCTCAACACCAAAATATACAGAATCCGCACCATTATCAACAGCGGCCTGCAGGGATTCAAAATTCCCTGCGGGAGCCATAAGCTCAATTTTTTTATTTTCAGTCATACATACAAGCTGCTTGATTTTTTTGGATTGCAAAGATACGTTTTATGCCCAAATTATCATTACAGCTTTGGAATGCAGAGTATTCCATTAAAAAATGTTCGAGTGATTCCAATAAAAAAGAGTCCTGAATTATCAAGACTCTTAATCGGCTGTCCCATTTTTTCCTTTTTCATAGCATTCTTACCGAAAAAATAAAAAAAGAGGATCAACCACCGTGACCATTGTCATTAAAACAATGGACTATACATTGAGTTAGTATATGCCAATTTCTATAGAGATGCCATATTTTCAATAAGGTTGCGTCGAAAAAAAAATATCTCTTATCGTTTTTGCATTTTGGACATATTCGGCAATCATTTCTGTGCATAAATTAATTTAGTAGGATGTTATTATGAAAAAAGAAATAGTAAATTAGCGTTCCTAATTTTATATATAATGAGTTCCGAAAAAGAAGCAAAATTAAAAGCATTAAAACTTACCTTAGATAAACTCGACAAGACCTATGGCAAAGGTGCCGTAATGAAGATGGGTGATAGTGTTGTACAAGAGGTAGAAGTAATACCCTCGGGCTCTTTAGGACTTGATATTGCCCTTGGGGTCGGTGGTTATCCGAGAGGTAGGGTCGTCGAAATATATGGCCCTGAATCTTCCGGAAAAACAACTTTGACTTTACATGCCATTGCCGAGGCACAAAAAAATGGAGGCATTGCTGCCTTTATTGACGCGGAACATGCCTTTGATCGTTTTTATGCCGAAAAGCTAGGCGTTGATATTGATAATTTGATTATATCCCAACCCGATAACGGGGAGCAAGCTTTGGAAATTACCGATAATTTAATTCGCTCTGGCGCTATTGATATTGTTGTCATTGATTCAGTAGCTGCATTGACCCCTAAAAGTGAGATTGAAGGCGAAATGGGGGATTCGAAAATGGGATTGCATGCCCGACTGATGTCACAAGCGCTTCGGAAATTGACTGGGTCAATAAGCAAGACGAAATGTACGGTAATATTCATCAATCAATTGAGAGAGAAAATCGGGGTTATGTTCGGTAACCCAGAAACCACTACTGGTGGTAATGCCCTTAAATTTTATGCTTCCGTTCGTATAGACATAAGACGATCAACCCAGATAAAAGACTCCGATGGCAGTGTTCAAGGAAATAAAACAAGGGTTAAAGTCGTTAAAAATAAAGTTGCCCCACCTTTCAGATTGGCAGAATTTGACATTATGTACGGCGAAGGCATTTCCAAAGTAGGGGAGATCATTGATTTAGGTGTAGAATATGAAATCGTTAAAAAGAGTGGTTCCTGGTTTAGCTACGGCGACACCAAGTTAGGGCAGGGTAGAGATGCTGTAAAAGCTCTTTTAAACGATAACCCAGAACTATTTGAAGAGCTCGAAGTGAAGATTCGTGAGGCTATTAACGCTGTCAAATAGGCTTTTACTTTTAAATTCGATAATTAATTCACAATGGAGTACCTGTTCAATTAAAATACTATTGAACAGCTACCTTGAAAACACTGTTCTTTTCAACAATACAACTTTTCTTGTACCTTAACGGATATAAACGCAACCATAATCAAATAGTTTCATCTTAGAAATAAATTATTTACTTATGAAGAGGTCGTTTTTAGTTTTATGTGCCGTTTTGGCATCCTTTGCTTTTAACTCGTGCGATTTAAACGATGATGACGTAAACTTTCATTTTGTTCCCCTGCAAATTGTAAGTGCGGATTTACCTGATTTTTTTGTTTTTAATGAGACTTATATCATCAGGGTAACTTATATAATACCTGATGGATGTACGTATTATGAAGGTTTTGATTTTGCAAAGTCCGAATTGACCACCCGCGAGGTTGTTGTCATAGGTTCCCAGCGAACGGATCAAGAAACATGCACGGATATAGCCCAAGAAAGAGAGGCAACATTCGAGTTTATCGTAGTCCATGACGAACCCTATTTATTTAAGTTTTGGCAGGGTGAGGATGAGAATGGCGAGCAACAGTATTTAGAAATTGAGGTTCCTATGAACTGAAACAGTATAGTAATCTAACCAACATTTTGAGTCTGAAAGAACTCATAGACAAGTGTAAAAAAGGCGAGAGAAAGGCACAAGAACAGTTATATCGGAAATATTCCAATATACTGTTCGGTATCTGTCTTAAATATTCACGCACCAAAACGGAGGCCGAAGATAGCCTTCACGATAGCTTTATGATCATTTTCGAAAAGATTGGTCAATATAAGTCCAAAGGCTCGTTTGAAGGATGGATCAAACGTATCACTATAAATACAATATTACAAAAATATAGAAAGGAAGAATACCTCAAAGTTGTCTCTGAGAACATCGAGGAAGAAGAAGAAATAGAAACCGGTTATTCTGATATTGGGCTTCAAACGCTTTTAAGGTACATTCAAGAATTGCCCAACAAATATAGAATGACATTTAATTTATATGTATTGGATGGTTATTCCCATAATGAGATAAGTGAACTCTTGGGAACATCATCTGGCACATCAAAATCAAATCTTGCCCGTGCAAGAATAATCCTAAAAGAAAGAATAGAAAACGAATCATCAAAATCAATAATCGGCATCTTGTTTATTGCCTTGGGAATGCATATGTGAGCGCGTATTCTCCACAATTGAAAGAAAAAACATGAACATTGCTTAATTAATAGCAAAATGAGTAAAAAAAACCTGGACCAATTATTCCGAGAGAAACTCGAGGATTTTACAGACATCCCTACAGAAATAGTCTGGAAATCTATTGAGGCCTCTTTGGATAAAAAGAAAAAAAACCGAAAGGTTATCCCCATTTGGTGGAAACTTGGCGGTATTGCCGCAGCGTTGGCAATTGGATTATTCCTAATAAATCCCTTTAATGGTGATGTTGAAATAAATCCAACAATAACGAATATCGAAAACTCCTATAAAAAAGAAGATAAGACCCTTGACCATACTATTGTTGACGACACTCCTCAAGTAACAGGAATCGAAGCGTCGAAAACCACTTCAGAAGGTGGTGCAGCTAATCAAAGTTCCGGTAAGGAAACAAAACAGACTGGGGCAGTGAACGGTATTGAAGCCAGCAATTCGATTGTTGGGAAAGGTGATAATAAAACTCTTATCCAAAATAGAGCTGCCAATAAAACTTCTCTGGCTTTAACAAAAACTAGTGACCCTATTAAAAAGGAGGAGCAAAAGCAAAATGAAGCTATTGGCAATACCCTTTTACAAGAGAAAGAAACAACATCTGATATAGCCCAGACAACTTCTGAACTAAAGGCCTCAGACACCAAAAACTTAAAAGAAGAAATCGCCCAGGCGGCAACAGAAGAAGCAGTTGCGAATACTGATAAAAAATCAATATTTGACGAAATTGACGGGCAAAATGAAGAGAATGAGGAAGTTGTTAAAGCCACACCACAAGGTAGATGGTCTGCCGGTCCTAGTGTGGCTCCTGTTTATTTTAATGGTATGGGTGAAGGTTCTCCTGTTCATCCCATATTCGTTCCCAATTCAAAATCAGGTGATGTTAACTTAAGTTATGGCCTTGCAATTTCCTATAAGATAAATAAGAAACTATCGGTAAAAACCGGTATTCATAAAGTGGATTATGGTTATAGCACCAACGATGTGGAATTTTCGTCCTCTTTGGAAAGTTTCGCCGGAGGCCAATTAAGCAATATAGATTATAGCTCCACCTCTAGAAATATCATTGTTGAAAGTAAGGCTGACAATACGTATACTGCTTCTAAAGAAACCCTAGCACAGGATCCATCCTTATATGGCATAATGGCACAGCAATTGGGGTATCTGGAGGTTCCTATTGAACTAAACTATGCGCTATTGGATAACAAATTTGGGATTAATCTTATAGGTGGATTCAGTTCCTTATTTTTAATGGACAATGCGGTAACCTTGACTTCAGGTGAGTTAATTGCTGAAATGGGAGAGGCGAATAACGTAAACGATGTGAACTTTAGCACCAATGTAGGTTTTGGTCTCAATTACAAGTTCACTCCAAAAATACAGTTTAATGTAGAGCCTGTTTTTAAATATCAATTAAACACCTTTTCAGAAACCTCTGGTAATTTTCAGCCCTTTACCATAGGTGTTTATAGCGGCCTTCATTTTAAATTCTAAAGAAGTTGGTTAGGTAGGTCATTGTGAGGACAATGACCTTAAAAGCTCTGACAGTCTTGTCAGAGCTTTTTTTATTTGCACAAATTCAGCATCCATACTACGCAATGGAAGGTAAAAGTGATAAATTACACGAGAAAGATTAATCCGTAACCATTGGTCATTGAATGAAAGCCATTGAAACAGAACGATTATTGATAGAAGAAGGAGGGCTTGAAGATTCCTCTTTCATTTATAAATTATTGAACAGTCCAACATGGATTGAATGTATTGGCGATCGGGGTATTCAAACAATTGAGGATGCAGAAAATTATATTCAAAAAAGTTTATTGGACAGCTATGTGAAGAATGGTTTTGGCCTCTATAAAGTAAGCCTTAAAGTAACAAAAGAACCTATTGGCTTATGTGGGTTTCTGCAACGCGATTACCTAAAAAGTGTTGATATTGGTTATGCTATACTTCCAGCTTACGAACGCAACGGTTATGCATTTGAAGCTGCCAAAGCCCTCATGGACTATGGAATGTCTACTCTGAAATTTAAAGCCATTTTGGCAATCACTTCCCAAAATAATACTAGATCACAAAATCTTTTGAAAAAGATTGGTTTGCTGAAAAAAGGGGTCATTAAACCTCCGGGGTTAGAAACTGAAGTACTATTGTATTCTAATCAAAATTCCTTTAATTAGCTTTGGTCAATTCCTTTAAAATCACATTTCGTACTTCTTCGCGCAATGTTGTCTTATCCTCATCCTCCAAAATTCCAGTTTCAAAAAAGGAATGCACCTTTGCCCTTAGTAACCCCGGGGCCCCGCTTAAAAGAGTAAAGGAGAATCGCCTTTTATTGTCATAAAAGGTCATGGGTACTACAGGAATTTTATGGGCAATGGCCATTTTAAAGGCCCCATCCTTAAAGTCGTCCAAAACAATATGCTCATCCGGGACTCCACCCTCAGGAAAAATACAAATACTGAGGCCCTGATCCAACCTTCGCCGGGCCCTCCGATAGACTCCAGTTCTACTTCTACTATCTTTCCTATCCACCAAGATGCATACGCGTTTATAGAAAAATCCGAATAAAGGAATCTTTGCGAGTTCTTTTTTACCCACAAAAACAAATGGATTTCTACTAATGCGTAACATCAACATAATATCGAACATACTGGTATGATTGGCCACCAACATATAGCTTTTGCCTTTTTGTTGGCGCCCTTCCCGAACAACCCTTTGGGGACAACCCATCCCCAACAAAATAGGTCTTGCCCAAATATTTCTGGCCAACCAGAAAAATTGGCGATACCACCTTTCAGAGAGTGAGGTTACAACCAATAATGGGGAAAACACGAGTATTGGTATTATCACCATTATACAAAACCAAATACGATACAGAATATGCCCTATGTTCTTAATGATTTTTCGCATTGATCAAAAATAACAATTTGCCATGGTTATTTATGATTTGTTTTACCTTTGTGCCTCTTTGAAACCAAATTGCATGGCACGAATACTAACAGGCATACAAAGTACGGGGGTTCCGCACTTAGGAAATATTTTGGGAGCAATAGCACCTGCTATTAAAATGGCCCAAGATCCAAAAAACGAATCATTTCTTTTTATAGCGGATATGCATTCATTGACCCAAGTCAAAAACGGGGACGAACTCAAAAACAATACCTATGCCACAGCAGCAACATGGCTGGCTTTTGGACTCGATATTGATAAAACTGTTTTTTATAGACAGAGCGATGTTCCCCAAGTCACTGAATTGGCTTGGTACCTAAGTTGCTTTTTTCCCTATCAACGCTTAACACTTGCCCACTCTTTTAAGGATAAAGCCGACCGCTTGGAAGACGTGAATGCAGGCTTATTCAATTACCCTATGCTTATGGCGGCAGATATCTTATTGTATGATGCCAACATTGTGCCCGTAGGTAAGGATCAATTGCAGCATTTAGAGATGACAAGGGATGTTGCTTCCCGCTTTCATGCCCAACTTGGAGAAACTTTTGTGCTGCCAGAAGGGAAAGTACACGAGGAGACCATGTATGTTCCCGGTACCGACGGGCAGAAAATGAGCAAGAGCAAAGGTAACCTCATCAACCTATTCCAAACCGATAAAAAATTACGCAAACAATTGATGGGCATCAAGACCGACAGCACGCCCATGGAGGACCCCAAAGACCCGGATACCGATACTATTTTTGCACTTTACAAAATTCTTGCAACCGATGAGCAGATTGCCGAAATGCGATCAAATTATAAAGGGGGTAATTATGGTTATGGCCATGCCAAACAGGCCCTGTATGAAGTAATTCTAGAAAAGTTTGGTACAGCCCGGGAGAAATTCGATTATTATATGACCCATTTGGAAGAAGTAGACCATGCCCTTGAAATTGGTGCCGAAAAAGCCAAAAAAGTGGCGGATGAGGTCTTAAGAAGAGTACGTAGTAAAGTGGGTTATTAAAAA
>JAGLKG010000323.1 GCA_023141835.1 Maribacter sp.
GGATATTAGAATTTCTGTGGGATTGGAACATGTTGAAGATCTCATCAATGACCTTGAAGTGGCTTTGGGTCACATTAAATAAAATTGAAGGACTGGGTAAAGGCTTATTTCCCAGACGCATTCATTGGTGTTGTCGGCTTATCAAGTCAACTGTATAATTCCTTAGAACATTTATGTATGACTAAATCGTTGCTTTTTATTCCCGATATATCCGGATTCACAAAATTTGTGCAAACTACTGAAGTAGAACACAGCCAACATGTTATAGCTGAATTGTTAGAGGTTCTCATCAGTGCCAATACCCAGGAATTGGAACTCGCTGAAGTCGAAGGCGATGCCCTCTTTTTTTATAAAGAGGAACAATTGTCCTCCCAAGAGCGATTATTGGGCCAAATAGAAACTATGTTCACCGCTTTTTACGGCCATTTGAAACTACTGGAAAAAAACCGCATTTGCCCATGTAATGCTTGTGCCACAGCACACAACTTACACTTGAAGATTGTGGCCCACTCCGGCGAATTGCAGTTCATTCAAGTGCAAGGCAATCGCAAACCGTTCGGGCAACAGGTCATCGAAGCACATAGATTGTTGAAAAATTCTATTGACAGTGATCAGTATGCCTTAATAAGCAAAGCGTTGGCAAGCGATTTGGAATTGCCAATTTACTACTATAGTAAATTGTATAGATTTAGGGAAGGTAAGGATAGCTACGATGGGAAAGAACTGGCGTACATATATTCCTTGATCGATATCGAAAAGCTTAATCTCGCTTCTTTTTCCCAAGCAAAAAAAGTGGGTTTTGAAGTTGGGCCAAACATTGTATTGGAACAGCAATTTCCCATTTCCGCTGAATCCTTGTTAGAGTATATTACCAACTATACCTATCGTCATTATTGGGTAAAGGGAGTTGAAAAGTTTGAATACAATGGAAATGAGGTTACTAGGTTAGGTACTGAGCATGTCTGTGTCATAAATGGCAAGCACTTTAATTTCATATCGGTAACCAAGAAAGTTAGGCCAGGTCAATTGGTGTACGGAGAGCTAACGGATGACACCCCTCTTATCGATAAGCTTTACCAGTTTTACATTATTGATCCAGTTTCATCCACTCAATGTAGATTAAAGCTGGAATTGTATTGGGAGTCAAAATCCGTTTTAAAAAAAATACTCTTTTCCTTGGTCATAAGTGGCGCTTTAAAAAAGAATGCAAAGACTGGATTAAACGGATTATTACAATTTGTAACCGAAAAACTTGAATCTCAAAACTAGTTAAATAAAGACTATTCCTTCTCCTTCTCGGCTTCGGGTTGGTTTTTTCTTGTTTCCAAAGCCTGTTTGCTCAAGCCTGCCAAGTTAAAGTTGGGATCAATTTTCAAAGCCTCATCTATTAAGGCAATGGCATCATCAATTTTGTTTTTGTCCTGATTGTAGACCGTAAGGCCCTTTAAGTGCATAAAGGCTGCCTTTAATGATGCCTGGTAAGGCTGCTGCCTTTCATAGAAGGCATGTTTCATATCATCCTTGGCATTTAGAATACCATATTCAATATTGGCGGATGCGCCCACGTTATCCCCGGTCTGTATTTTAAGATCAGCAAGTTCGTAGGCCAAATACGCATTCGGCGTTCTTTTATTTAGAACTTCAAAATGTTCAATGGCTCTTTTAGGTTGGTTGATTGCTTTTAATGAAAGAGCTTTTACCTGTACTGCCAAATCTGAATCAGATTCGTCTAATTCTATGCCAATGGTATTCAATGCCTGCATATGACGATTATCATTCGCATATATGTATGCCAAAGTGTCTTTTCTTTCTTTGGAGGGTGAAAGTACATTTAAATGGGTGAGCGCATTGATCATACCAGTTATATCAGCCTGTAACCTCATCTCTTTATAAAAAGATTCGTAATGTTTTTGTAATTCGGTGTTTGATTGGGCACTTACCAAATAGCTTATCGAAAATAAAAATACAAATGCCATCTTTCTCATGATACTTTTAATTAATTGTTGATTTTGGTCGGCTAAGCTATTAAATTAATTTTTAGGAAGCTGTTAATGAAATCTTTAATAATACAATGAACTCGCTTAAACTTTTTGGGTTGTAGCGAAAATCAAGACTTTTGTGTCCGGTTGAAGACTTTTTTAAGTTGCATAGCAGGGCTACGGAAGGAAAAAAAGACAAAAAGCGGGTGCAAAAGAGAAATTTTTTAACCAATTGAGAAAGTTTAAACGCGTTCAATAAAAAAAGGATGCCAATGGGCATCCCTTCTTGATAATTGCAATCAGATCTTTTATGCAACCGTAAGCGTAATATCTTTTTTAGTGAATGTTCGTAAAAGGCTGGCATAAAACCCTAGGCTTTTGGTATCCCTTTCAATACATGAATTTAAAAAATTATTGAGATTCTTAAAAAGAAGATTGGCAGGTAAGATAGGGATATATGTATTTATTTTTTGTGGATCATAGTAGTCATCGTCCATAACAATGTCCATTTTCACTCTTTTTCGATGATAGTCGATCGAAACATCAGCAGCATTGTAATACTTTTTTAGAATGGCAATGTGCAAGGTTTTGAATTTATCCGTAGCTTGTTTGTTGGCACAACTTTTGAAAATCAGGTTTTCAATCTCCATTGTGATTTTCATTCTTAATGTTGAATTTTCCATGGCAATCGAATTTAATGGTTACTTAATAAAGTTATGTATTACGTCGATAAAACACTTGTAGTCAATGGAATAAATAACAGAAATAGGGAGTTTTTGTTGTGAAAGTTCAGGAAAGAGTGGTGAATTAACTTTGGATTGAAGTGTTAAAAGCGTATAAGTTAACACGAATTAGCTTACTTGAATCGATTTTTTTACCAAATGAAAGCTTACTATGTATATATTCTGGAAGAGGTAGCTTTCTTTTTTGCGCTTCACTGACGTAGTAATCTTTCTTGGATGGATGATAGGGGTAGACCCCATTGAAAATTTCATTCCACCAATCATTATTGATTACAGCTTTTATAATTCCAATACAATCCTTAAGATGGATTAAATTAATAGGATGATTTCCATCGGCAAGATCTTTTTTACCTGATAGTCTATAAATGGGATGTCTGTCATCACCAATCAATCCGCCAAATCGGATAATGCTTGTTTGCAGTTTCGATGTATTGCGAAATAGGTTTTCCGATGCCAATAGCTGTCTGCCAGATTCTGATATGGGTTGCACAATGGTATTTTCTGTAATCGTACCGGAAATATCACCATAAACCGAGGTACTACTTACAAACAGAATTTTCCGAATTTTAGATTGGAGAACGGCTTTATGAACCAGCTGGATTTTGCTAAAATAATCTTGGCTATTGGTTTTACCCAATTTAGGGGGCACATTGATGACCAATACTTCAACATCGATTAGGAAATCAACAATAGGGCCATGGATTTTGCACTCCGAAAGGGAGATAGTAAAAGGAGCAATTCCTTCATTTTGGAGTTCGATGAGTCTGTTTTTAGACGTCGTTGAACCATGAATATGGTTGCCCTCCTGAATGAGGGACTTCGCCAAGGGTAATCCTAGCCAGCCACAACCCATAATGGCAATAGTCTTATTCAAATGAGATGGTTTTGGTTACAAGGATTGCATCGTTCAAAACAAAGGGCATCGGAATAGCATCTTCCGGGCGCTTGGGAACAGAGAATAATGCATTATTCAATAAGTCATTAGAGGCCTCATAAATGGTCAACTTCAAATGGGCCTCTTGTGGAATCTTGAGGCTCAATTCGGTATAATCATTGTCACTAATATAATGGGTTATTAATTTTCCGTATCTACGATTGGCCAAATAGTATTCGGATA
>JAGLKG010000324.1 GCA_023141835.1 Maribacter sp.
GGGAGGCGATATGATGAATCAAAAACGTTTTATGAAGAACTTAGAATTGATTGCTGAGCCCTCTATAAGAACTACCAATAGAATCTTATATAATTGGGGTCTAGGTCTAGCATTATTTACTATAGTGTATGTACAATATCGCCGTGGGGTTGATTTCAACATATCTAGGATAAGAGGTTGAAAGTCTGGCTTTATTTGGTTTTGGGGCAGACAGTTTTATTGAAGTCATCTCCGGTCTGGGAATAGTACATATGATTATCCGGATACGAATATGTTATATCCAAATATTCGGTAAAGGGCGCAAAAACAATTTACAAACCATTTAATTCTTCTTAACCCGATAAGTAATCCTTCTGTTGGAAATCACAGTCCGTATCCTTACAGAAAGTGTGGCCGCATTGGAAGGAACCGGAGACACACAGCTATAGGTGGCATTCGAAACTATGGCTCTATATTGGTAATTATTAATTACCAAGTCCACACTGCTTATAGTCAAGGACGATGATGATGTTCCCGTGTAGATACCTCCATCTACAAGATTGGAAAAGGAAGACCCCCCGTCAGTACTTAACTGCCATTGGTAGGCGTCCGTATTGTTGGCAGTGACAGAAAATGTGGCTCCCTCGCCGTCAAAAGCAGTTGAGTTGGAAGGCTGCACGGTAATAACCGGAGCCGTGCCCGTTTCCAAAAAATCGGCTGTACCACTACCATCACCATCCGAAGGAGCAGTATATCCATCCACCTTACTTGTGCCCGTTACCCGCCCATCGACGTCCACGGTCGTGGACAGATCAGCCAAAATACCATCATCATTATCATCTGTAAACCCTGCTTCCAAGACATCGTTACAACCATCCCCGTCACTGTCCAAATCAAGATGATTGGGAATGCCATCGTTATCGACATCTAGGTTTGTACAAATTGAAAAAAGATTTAGGGTACAAAAATCGGCATCCTGGTAATTGGGTGTCCCATCACTATCGGCATCACCACTCGGGTCAACACCCCCAGATTCCACAGTATCCAAAACACCATCGTTATCGTCGTCCAGATCCGATGTATCGGGAATACCATCGCCATCATTATCCGGATCAACCCTAATGGTTACTACTTCTGTGTCACAAAGGCCAAAGGAATCACATACCTGATAGGTAAATGTATCCGTTCCCACAAAATTGGCATCTGGTGCATAGGTGAAACTTCCATCAGCGGATAAGGTCAATGTTCCGTCTACCACATCTACCACAGGGGTTGTAGTGACAGATAGCATATCGCCAGAATCTAGATCGGTATCATTGGTTATTAAACCTGCAGCAGTCACCACTAATGTTACATTTTCCGGGGTACTATAAGAATCTATTACAGCGCAGGGCACCGCATTTATACTTATAGCATACATAGGGTTGGTTACGGGACTGCACCCCATTAGGGGGGCTATTCCCAACTGATAGTTACCTACAGTGTCGATCAGCACATTATCCAGTCCCACACCGGAAATTTCTGTGAGTCCATTGGCCGGAAAAACCACTCCCGGTGTAAGGGAATACCAAGTGTATTCTGCACTAGCCGAAACAAATTCTGATTGTAATGTTAGGGTTTCTCCCGTTGCACAGGAATCAAAATCCCCAGGATCGGTTATAACTGTATTTACCTGTGTACCCGCTGCACTCCCCAAAAAATCATAGGGGCCCGTAAAATCCTTCAAAGCGGATGTAAAAGAAGATGATGTTCGTGTTTTCGTCATAACCGCACTAAATGGTGAATCGCAAGCCGCTCCACTTCCAAATAAGGAACTTGGATCAAAACCCAATTGAGTGAAGTTGATTCCTACTTCGGCAAAATAATTTGTATTGTAACTACTACTATAACCTGAAGTATTTGTAGTTCCCCAAGGAGGAGCTGTGGTAGAAGCTCCATTAACATTGTTCAATAATGCGCCTGTAGGAACAACTATCTGACCATATCCATACGTGCTGCCACCATCAATATTGGAACCCCATGTAAAAGTTGAAGTTCCACCTGGTGAACTTCCCGGATTAAATATGGAGCGATCTACCCATAAACGTATTTCCAATCCAGAGACCCCAGATCCACTATATGCAAACCCTATGACCATATCTCCTATGGTCGTAACATTACCACTGGCATCAAAAACCCATGCTGTATGCCCTTCCTGACTTCCCGAATTTGTAAAACCACTACCTGAAATAGCAATTTCGGATACAAACAATTCAAAATCTATAAAATGATTACCGGATGAAGATAGTGTGGAAACCATTAAATTCACAAATAGATCATCCGTAATATTCACTCCATTCCTTCGCATATGAACACCCGAATCTACGATATCTGTCTTGCTGGGAACGGTTCCGCTACCCACGCCCCAAGAGGTTACGGGATTGTCACCATTTTTACCACCAGTAATAATAGTCAGGTCGTTGGATGTATGGCTGGTATAGTCTCTTCCATAACGTGTACTATACCATATATACCCAGAATTTTCGGAATAATTGGGAATACTCTGCCTCAAATCAAAGGATATATTGTTTCCGGCGGATAGCTGCCCGGCATAACCCATGGTGACAGCCGTAGCCTCATCTACAACTCCTGTTCCAGAAATACCATTGTAAAACCAGTCATCGGTAGTAATCCCAGAAGTGGCATCCCCGGAATAGGCATCGGCCTCAATACCAAAATTGGCACCAACACCAGTTTGTCCGTGCGTCGAAGTAGAATATAATAATCCTAGGAGCAATATCCAAATGCTATTTTTTCCTGTTATTTTGCAGCAAAGTTCTTTCAACCCCATTCTTCCCACTTTAATAACCATTAACTTATTTACAAAGTTATGGGAGATTATATTGGTCAAAAATAAATGTTGTGAAATGGCAGTAAATAACAGTGTTAGGCCAGAAAAGTAAGGTCAGGACCAAATATTTTGGTTCAAATTCCTTCCAAATAAAAATACTTGACCGAAATCACTTGTAAAAAAGGTGTTGCCAAAACCAAATGCTGTTGGACAATCAACTTGCCATTGGCAAATATTCTTTGCACTTGTAAATCTTTTTTATATCAGATAGTGATTGCATTTTAATCACCTTTGAAACAGAACTTGCAAAACTATCCTTCTCCATTGGTTTCATCAAAAATCCGCTAACATCATATCCAAATGCCCTTGCAGCGAAAATGGGTACTGTGGAATTCATGATGACCGGTATCTTTCGCTCAAGTTCGTCCAAGAACTCAAAACCGTCCATTCCTGGCATTTCGACGTCCAGGAACAACAGTTCTGGATTTAATTCTCCCATCTTTTCAAAGGCTTCCAAGGGGCTATTGTAAGATCCTACTAAAATGAGTTCGGGATGATTTTTCACAAGGAGACATGTAGATATTCGCATCAAGGGCGAATCATCGATGACGACGGTTCGAATAGGCATAATTAAGGTTGTTTTGATTTAGGAAGATAAACATAGGGAGACCTGTGGGAAATCCCCAATTACACCGATGAAAGAAACGGATTACTTGTTGAATTACTTCAAATGAAAGAAATCACACCTACTAACAAGATCTATATCCTTTATATAATAATAAAAGCCATGACAATATAACACCTAATTAAAGTAATTCCCTTGTATTTATTGCTAAGAAATAGCCTAAGATCTTTACCCTAAAAGTAGTCCATGTGTCGGGGTTAAAGAACAAAATCGCCCTGTCAATGGACAACTTTGCTTTCCAGCACATGCATTTCATCGAAAAAATCAAAAAAAGCTAATTATTGTGGTAGGGTAGCATTACAATTACGGTGTTGTATATGATAGGTCCATAAACGAAGGGCCAAAACCTACTTATTAATATTTATAAAATTAAAATCATGAAAATCAAAATTTTCACAATTCTTCAACTAGTTGCCATTTCACTTTTTTTAGGTTGTACGGACTCCAATGATGTTGGTTCGGATACAGGGAGGTTATCGATTCAATTGACGGATGCCCCTTTCCCCCATGACCTGGTGGCAGAGGCCAACGTTACCATCTTCAAAATAGATGCACGTAACAAGGATATGGAACCCAATGCGGTAATGGAAGGGGAAATGACCGATGAGACCGGCGCTCCTTTTGTTGTATTGATGGAAGAGGAAATTGAAGTTAACCTATTGGATCTTACCAATGGTTTGACCGAGACTATTGTAAATACTGAAGTGCCTGTGGGGTCTTATGACTTGGTAAGGGTTTACGTCAAAGGGGTCAATATTGTTCTCACCGATGGCACTACCTATAATTTGGAAGTTCCCAGTGGAGATCAAACGGGTATCAAGGTATTTATTACACCAGGATTGGTGGTTGCCGGCGGATTGAGTTCTGACCTTCTTTTGGACTTTGATGTCAGTAGATCTTTTGTTCCGATGGGGAACAACCTGGATCTATCTGGAATTACAGGATTTAACTTTAACCCGGTGATCAAGGCCGCCAACCTTTCAACGGCTGGAACACTAACAGGTATGGTAACTACATTGCAAGAGGAGGCTTCCATTGGTCTGGAAGGTGCGCAAGTGTCCATTTTTTCAGCGGGCACTCTTGACACTACCACATTTTCCGATGAGACCGGAGCTTATTCAGTACTGGGCCTTACGGCCAGAACCTATGAGGTCGAAGTGGAACTGGAAGGTTATGTTTCCCAAGAGATCGGAGATGTGGAGATAATAGCGGCCAATAAGACCGAACAAAATTTTGAACTTGTTCCGAACGAATAAAGAAATAGACAATTATTTTTAAAATTCTTAAGGCGGATCGTGTATGGTCCGCCTTTTATTTTTGAAATATGTTGATTTTATAATCTCGTCTTAAGGTACTTTATTTTTTAACAAAGGCCTTGTATAATTAAACTACGAACAAACCATCTCCCTTTAAAATTGTAAAAGAGGAAAAAATAAGGGTTTTGGTAGAATCAATTGGCATTTAGACTCACCTTGAGACTGTCTAGAAATTTGATGGTACTTTAAATTTTAGACAAATCACTTTGGAAGGTCACTTCAATTTCTTCAGCTATCTTGTTAAATACCAAGGTTGGAATGTCAATATCATGGTCTTCCAGCTTGACAATAAATTTACCATTAAGTTTTACGGAATTTCCCTTTACTTCAATAGTGGCCGAAATTTTACGCTGTTGCTTTACCCCATGGATTTCCAATTCTCCTGAAATTACAATCGGGTAGGTTCCATTATCGTCCATGTTGATACCCCCATTGATCGTTCCCTGATAGATGGCATTTGGAAATTTACCACTTTCTAAATAATTTTCATTGAAATGATCTTGCATCAGTCCTTTTTCGAAAACGAAGTCCTTAATTGGTATCCTGAACAAAAACTTGTGTGAGCCACAATCCACAATACCTATAGATTCTTGATTAATGGCCTCTATATTCTCTAAAGGGGCTTCTGAAAAAAAGTGAACCTCGCTATTGATCAATTTATACTTGGCTTGAGCCGCTAAGGAGAATATCCCTCCCATCGTTAAACCTAGCAATAGTATTTTCTTTAAATAAGTTTCCATCATCTTCTATTTTAATAGCTTACTATTTATTGGTTAATTTTAAATTGTCTGGGGGGTTGAGCAATTATTCTCTTAACTGCGAGAGCATCTGGGTTATATTGATCTCTGTATAAAACCTAAGAATTTAAAGGGGCTTCCCTCATTGAAGGATTATAGCGTGAGAATTATAGAGAAAAAATTAGAGGAAGTAATTCTAAAAAGAACCCTTTTATGAAGTGTAAGTTGAAAACAACGAAGTGGTTATTTTTATTGATTTGCCTTAAACCAATCTACTCTTTCTTTCAACAATTTGGCCCAATAGGACATAACCGCTCTTGCGTTTCCAAACTTACTGAAGGTTGCTATGTATCCCTTATTTTTCCCACTAATAGATATAATTGAGTTTTTTGATTTTGTCCGCAAAGGTCTAACTTGCTTAAATGTTTGATTCAAACACAGAATTTGGAATGAAAATGGTTTCAGTATTGTTAAAGTAGAACTTAGGATGTTGGCAACTTGGAACGACCAGAGGTAATTATACAACAAGAAAAACTGGTTTCCCATATTGACCAAATATTTTTAACTGTTAGAAAGTAAATTAAAAATTTACCTTTACCAAGGTAAAAAAAGGATTATGAATGGAAAGGATAGTAAAGGGAAAGATGCTTCATATATCAATCGTTTGAATAAGATTGAAGTTCTTAAACTTATCAGGAAATCTGAACAACTATCTCGCGCAGATATTGTAAAGCGAATGGGGTTAAGCGCCCCAACCGTAACCAGGATAGTCGATTGTTTAATAAAGGACAAGTTGGTCATAATGACTGGGGAAGGAGACTCAACCGGTGGTAGACCTCCTAAACTTTTACGATTTGACGGCAGTCATGATTTCGTCATTGGAATTGATTTGGGATCAACTACCATAAGGGCGGCTGTTTCTGATCTTGAAGGTAATTTTATTACCGAAATTGAAATGCCGACCTGTTTGGAAGGTGGTTTTGAGAAAATATGCTCACAGCTAGTTCAAGTCATTCGAAAATTAATTCTCCGCTCCAAACTTGATGAGGATCAAATACTAGGTGTAGGCCTTGCCGTTGCCGGCCTTGTAAATTTCGAAAATGGAATGATTGCATATTCCCCTGTATTCAATTGGAGGAATGTTAATTTAAGAACAGAACTGAGTCGGCATATAGCGCTTCCCATTTTTTATGACAATGTAGCCTTGGTTACGGCCTTAGGAGAACTGGTCCATGGGGTTGGCAAAGAATACAAGAATTTTATTTGTGTCAATGCCGGCTATGGCATTGGAGCTGGTATTATTATTAACGGTGTTCCGTTTTATGGCAATCATGGGTTTGCCGGAGAATTCGGCCACTTAATTGTAGATAGTAAAAATAGTTATGTTGGAAAGGGAGGGCTTAGGGGCAGTCTTGAATCCTTGGCCTCAGGATATGGAATTGCTGAGAATGCCAAAAGAAGCATAGGCACCCATATGAATAGCAAGATTTTAAATAAAGTAAATGGCAATTTAGAAGAAATAACTGCCAAAATCGTTTTAGATTGTGCGAAGGAAAAAGATGAATTAGCTAGTGAAATACTCGATAAAGCAATGGATTGTTGGGGTATAGGCCTAGATGCATTAATAAAGCTCTTTGACCCAGAGGCAATTGTAATCTCTGGCGGACTAACTAAAAGCGGGGAAATTTTCTTTAAAAAATTAAGGGAGAATATTTTGATAAATGAGTTTAAACAACTCAAAAACGAAGTGCAGATACTCCCTTCCTCTTTCGGGGATGACGC
>JAGLKG010000325.1 GCA_023141835.1 Maribacter sp.
ACTATGCAAATGGTCTATATGATCAGGGGCCGTATTTCCGGCATAACTGAGAATTGATAAGTTCCTCGATAGTGTTTCTCCGATTTGCTGCATTCCAACTGGGCCAGATTTTAATACAGGTGTTCTTTTTAATCCTAACTTTTTGATGATGTATTCTGTACATTCTGTTGTACTGGCATAGGTTCCTGGAAAAATGGACCCGTGCGTGATTATCATTCGTTTTTCTCCCTTGGTAGCTTTTTGGGCAAATTTAAGAAATGGTTCCAAGGATACTGTATCCAGTTGACCACCTTCAAACAAAACTTGTATTTCTGGAATATACGAAGTATGCAGACCATCTAGAAAAATAATATTGTCTATGCCTTCTTCATTATGCTTCAAAAGAGCAGCCCTTATTACTCCATACCCTGCACTCCACTCGGACAATGTTAACGACGAAAAACCATTTACATCCAATTCTTTAGCCGTACGATTTAATAAATCGGTTAAATTTTATGTTCCTGTGAAAAGTTTTTCATAAGAAGAAGAACCAAATCCCCCGGTAATAGTTAGTATAACCTGAGAGGCCTTCTGACAAATGGCAAATTCTGATACTTTTGGGACACCATGAAAATAAATTATGAGATGGGGGGCAACAGTACCCAAATAATCTTGGGGAATGAACAATTGGGCAGGTTTCCCCTGAAATTCCCATTTAATTCTATTTCCGATGCACTGATTTTCCGAAACCCGCTCATGCGTCCTTATGGTTTTGGTTTCGAACATGGGAGAGGGGTTCTGTAAACTAAGACCATGACCCGAAAAGACCGGAAAGTAACAGAATTAGAATAACATGGGCCAGATACATACCTAAAATAAAAGTAGATTTAAAAGTGTTGATTACCTTTATATAGCCGATATTGAAAATAATTTCTCATCTTGTATTGGTATGCCTATCGGATATGGTGGATAAACAAGACTTAATCCGTAATACCAGTCAAAAAGGGATTAGTCACCTACCTTTAAAACTGTTTTTTTGAAATATTGATTTTCAGACAGGTAGACCTTATATGATTATCGACACTCTTTACCATGGAATTTTGTAAAGGAGCTATTCTTCTTCATTCTCTTCTTCCACTGCTCTATGAAGATCATGTTCCATAATGTTCAACTTTTTCAGTTTGGCATTCCATGTCTCTAAAGCTTCTTTATGTTTCTCGACCTTTTTGATAACATCTTTCACCAATGGATTATCTTCAGACGCGTTTGAAAAGAATTGTAAGTTATTTTCCAACTGCCTTATCTCATTTTTGCTCTCGTCGATTTTTTTGCGAATAAAGCTTCGTTCATTGACTATGGCATATTCGTTATCGTTATTGGCCAATTGCTGAATTTTATTGCCATATTTCAACAGTTCTGATTCTTGCCTGCTAATATTCAATTTCTTAAAAATGGCATCCAATATCTTATTGAACTTTTGATTGATGTTCTTTTTATTGAAAGGAACCCTGCCATAGGTCTTCCATTCTTCGACAAAGGATTTGATGATAGCAAGATCATCTTCTCGATTTCCCGAAATTTCGAATTCTTTTAGCCTTTCTAAGCAAGTATTCTTTTTTACAAGATTTTCTTCTTCGACCTTATGCGCTTTATTTTTTAAGGCATGAAACCGATCAAAGTAATGGTTACAGGCATCTTTGAATTCTTTCCATATCTTGTCAGAATACTTTCGGGGTACATGCCCAATACCCTTCCAAGCATTTTGAATGCGCTTCATTTCTGAGGTAGTCGTCTCCCAATCCTCACTATCTTTCAATGAAATGGCAAGGTTTAGCAACTCCCTCTTTTTTTCAAGATTTTCCTGTTGTCCTTTCTTTAAGTTTTTATAGAAAGCATTTTTATTCCGATTAAAATTCCGAACGACCTCTTTAAAACTGGCCCAGGTCTGTTCATTTACTTTTTGTGGAACCTTACCCGCTTTGAAGAAGGCATCACGCAATTCCTCAACTTGCTTTATTTGCTGTTGAAGTATTCGATGGTTATCTACAACCTTATTCGATATTTCCTTGATGGAAGCAATAATCTCATTCTTTTTCTCAAGATTTTTCTCAAATATTTTATCCAGATCCTTGTAATACTCCTGTCTTCTTTGGTGTAAAACTTTGGTGGCATTGCTAAAACGTTCCCAGATTTGTTCCCTATGTTCTTTATCTATTGGACCAATATCCTCTTTCCAGATTTTATG
>JAGLKG010000326.1 GCA_023141835.1 Maribacter sp.
ACGGACTTGGAATCATACACTTTTTAGATTTACGTTGTTTAACTAATCGGGATTTGAAAGCTTATTTTATTCCTTCTGAAGGTATTCGTCAAGTCTTTCAAAAACAGACCCCCAACCGTTGTAAAAGCCCATTTGTTCTTGCTGTCTGCAATATTCTTCCGTGGCATGGACACAATTAAAAGTAAAATTAGTTTGGTCGCCCGCTTTTTCGAACAGGGATTGAATTTCAACACCTTCGGTCATGGGCTTGAAGTTCGCCGATGAAAATATTTTTTTAAGTTCAACGATGTCAGAATAAATGCCATTGGCAATAAATTCATTTCCATCAGGCATTGCCATTGTATATTTCCAAGCCCCGCCAATTCTAAAGTCATGGGCATTTACTTTGGTTTCCATTCCCTTTGGCCCCCACCATTGGGCAATATGCTCAGATTGTGTCCATGCTTCCCAAACCAATTGAATGGGTGCATTAAAGGTTCTTGTTAAGGTCAAGGTGCGTTTTTCCAATTCGTCTGTTTTACTCATCTTTTTTATTTTTTGTTTGTATTTTGATTAAGTAGCTCTCGAAAGAGTCAAGTTTACTCTCCCACAGTTTGCGATACTGTTCAATCCATTCTGAAACCGGAATCAAGTTTTTAGGTTGGATTTCACAATACCGTTCCCTTCCTTTTTTACTGATGATGACAATACCGCATTCATTTAGAATCCGTAGATGTTTTGATATTGCAGGGCGACTTATTTCAAAATTTTCGGCCACCGTGTTTACCGTCAAAGATTCATTTGCCAATAAGGCTATTATATCTCTTCGTACAGGGTCTGCTATCGCTTGAAAAACATCTCTTCTCATATAAAAGGTAACTGATTGGTTACGAATATAAACGTAATCATTCGGTTACGCAAATGTTTTTTAATATTTATAAAAATATAGCATTGGTTTTGCCTTAAATGAAGGCGGTAATACGGCATCTATTGCCATTGTTGTCTAGTGAATGTAGTTTTTTTGAAGTTGCCTCTGTTTAGTTTAAATGTAATTGATAAGTTCACTACTTTTTTATCAATGCCTTGCATTGCTTTCCAAAAATGCCAGCGACACCACCTGCCAAACCTCCAACAATACCAGTAATTATAAGTAACAAATATGCATTGCCATCCAGAGGCAATAAAATGGCAATTTTTTTGGCAAGCGTAAAGTCGTTGGTATTACTTAATATAAATGAGTAGCTCACCCAAAAGACGAAGATGGCCACAAAAGGGATGAAAAATACAGCTACGCCTCGTATAGACAATAATACTGCGGTAATGAATGCAGCCAACATAATGGACCACCAAGGCAGAAAAAATGAAAAGACTATCGCTAAAACGAGCGTTACCAAAAAATTTAGAGTTTTGATGTTCATTTAATTTGATATTAAGGTTTGTGTAGCGATAATAGCATCGGTTTTGGTGTCGGATTGCAAAAAGTGCAAACTATGATAGTTGCCTGCCGCCCAATCATCAATAAAATTGTCATAGTATTTACTGCCCGGATTACCGGATTGCCCACCAGGATAAATACCTAATGCTGTTGGTGGTGAGGTCATTTCAACAATCATACGCCAAGAAGGTCCATGATTTTTGGAAGTAGCGTTTACAATATTTGCACCTCCACCAATGGTCACATTAAACCGTGAAAAGGCGGGTAGAGCCTGTAGTAAATGGCCAACGTAAGTACTTTTATAATCATTCCAGTTATAACTTCCATTTTCAACTTTCCAATCCATTAGTGATTTCACTGCTTTTTTGAAACTGATCAAGAATAAATCCTTAGCGGTTTCTGTTTCGGGTGTTGCCACAATATTCATAAAGGCATCATCACCTTTGGTTTTTAGTAAGTGAATGGTTTGGAAGGAAAATGGAGCTTTTAAAGCTACATTGTCTACTTCATATTCATCCCAAACCGTAGTATAAAGTGTAGCCCACCATATGCTCCAAATGCTAGGCCCCAGTTCGTCAATATTGTTGTTAAAGTTCCATTTTTTTATTTCGTTCAATATGGTCAATTCTTCATTGGTCAGTGCAGATACATCCATGGTCTTGTAGATATAAGGCAGAAGTTCTGCTGCTTTTAGGTTGTAATTATTGTTGTGCAAGTCCTTAAAATCCTGAATGTCGAACGTATCCTTTGAATTGAAAAAGTTATTGATTACCCGGTTTCTATAGGGCTCATAACCATCATTAAACACATAAAACGGATAAGATTTATCTACGGGATGTTGATTGGCCGAACTCACGAAGCCACGTTCTGGGTTTTTGGTATGCGCATTGAATGATTGTGGGATAAAACTCTGCCAATCATGCCGGGGGTTGCTTCCATCCATTAAAAATTTTCCCTGCCCCTTCCATTTATTGGGTAGTTTTCCTTGTACCCATAGTGCGATATCACCTTCTCCCGAAGCAAAGATAAAGTTCTGCGCTGGTGCTGTATAGTGTTTTAGCGCTTTCACATAATCATCGTAATTCTTTCCTTTGTTAAGCTCTAAAAATGTCTTTTGATTGTTACCACCAATATGACCCGACCATTTCATGGCATACCCAGCAAGTTCGTCGTTGCCCTTAAACTCCTTATCATATGACACTGGGCCATGGTGCGTATATCTCACAGAATCTATAAAGGATGCTTTGCCCTTTATTTTTATTTCTTCAACTCTCAACCTCACATCTTTCCATTGACCATCGTACTTGTATTGCTTACGGTTTTTGTCCTTGAACTCTATTTTATACCAATCCAACACATCTCGTGTAGCATTGGTTTCTCCCCATGAAATATGATTGTTAAACCCTGAAACGACTCCAAGCGCTCCTGGTAATGTGGCACCAAATGAATTATGATTAGGGGTGCTTAATTGCATCACAAACCATATGGAGGGTAGGTTTAGTCCCAAATGTGGGTCGTTGGCCAAAATAGGATTTCCCGAATAGGACTTTTGACCAGAAATGGCCCAATTGTTACTGCCGTTATCTGGGTGTGGCTTATCTAAAGTACTTGCAATAGTATCGAGTGGAAACTTGCTTACTGGCGTTTCTGTCATAGGCACATCAATAAAACTCCAATCGGTGTCTTTTGGAATAACAGGGTCGTTGATCTCATAAAAATCCGGATACAATAAATCAAATCGCTCTTTTCCAAACATCCGTAGTGCGTTGGTGTATTCTAAATCAGAATCAAAACCCGCCAAATCCTTGGTCATATACATCAATAGCAACGCTGTTTTTTTAACCGTCCAAGGTTCGGGTCGGTAATCGAGTAGTTTGTATTCTACAGGAAAGTCTTTGGGCTGCAATTGATTGATGTAACTGTTCACACCATCTGCATACGCTTCAATATAGGCTAAGGTTTCAGGATCTTCCTTCATCTTTTCAATGGCTTGTTCTGCACCAAATCCCATACCTTGTCTTCGCTCTTGTCGGTCATAGTTTAGGGCCGCTTCACCAATTATTTCTGATAAACGGCCAGCGGCGGCGTACGTTTGAAATTCCATTTGCCAAAGTCGGTGTTTTGCGGTAATATAACCTTGCGCCTTATACAAATCGGTTTCGTTCTTGGCAAAGAGATGGGGAATTAGCTGTGCATCATAATGCACGTTGACCTTGTCTAATAGCCCATCAATATAGACTGAACCAGAAATGGTTTCATCGGTTTCGTTTTGCCAAACGCCAGTATATGGATTTAGAAATTTTCCAATGGGAGGAATAGAACCAAATTTAGTATCTAGGCAATAAAAAGTCAAGGCTGTGAGTAGCAGCGAAAGTGAAAAATTCAAGTATTTCATCAAGGAATATAATTAGGTTCCTGAAAATACAAAAAATACCCTTTCCATTAATTATTTATTCCTTCCTTGGATAATGTCAATACCCGACTAAAAAGAACAGAAAACATCATTTTTAAGCTACTCTACTTTTCCAATTGCAGTACATAGTCCAAATCAGCTTTTACATCTATTAGGTAATTACTCCAATGAAAGCTGGTAAATTCGGGCCATCTAGGTTCATGATGCCCCATACTCACATAGGGCATGGGCCGGTAACGATCTTGGGTCATTTGGATCACTTTTTCCCAATGGGAGAGACATTTTTCAAGATGGAATAGGGTTTTTTCCTTGTCTTCCTGTTGTTTGGCCAGCTGATACGTTTTTAAAGCAACCCCAGCCCTAAGTTTATCGGAAAAATAGTATCCCAAATGGCACCAGGTTTCTAAATCGTCCAATTCAGACTGCAAGCTGGGTTCGTTATCTGGGGCACGCAATTTTTTAATTAGAGCCATCGCTTTTTCACTGTTACCTTGAACTATTTCTGCCAAGGTCAAGGGATCCATTCGCTTTACTGCTATAGCTTGGCCTTGGAATTTCATTTCACAGTAATCTTTTATACTAATATAATTGGCATCTAAAGTTTCATGATCAATAAACTCTGCAATCGAAATAAAGGGTGATTGTTGGTCGTCATAACCGTAGATCCATGGGGCCAAAAAACCCTCACTGTATAAGGTGAAATCCCAGGTGCCTTTAAAAAAAGAAGCGAAGTGCTCTGGTGTTTTTGAGGCCAAAGAATGGGCTTTGAGTAAGCTAAGGCCATCTATTTTTGGGTATTTGACCTCGAACTCGGCAGCCAAAGCCTTATCGGTTTCATTAGCATCATAGATCAAACGCCCCCATAGTCTGTAATACAACCATTGCTTTTCAAAAGCATAGTTCCAGGTTTTATGAGGATGGTCTTCAATATGCGAATAATCCTTTGCTGGGATATACCCTTCAGAGCCCACGAAATATCCATCAACATAATCATGGTGATTGGTTTTGATGTGTTGGCGAATGAAATCTGGATCGCCCCAGCGTAATACAAAGAAATCTTCATTACGAATCATCCAGGCGATAAAGAAGTTTTCCGGTTTGGGATCCCAGAAATCACGCATAATTGTCCCTTCATCATTGGAATGGGTGAGGGACAATTTTGGAGTAGACTGCCCGTGTGACCAATTAAATTTTACTTCTACAATGGTTTTATCCGGCAAATCTGCCTTATCGATGACTCGGCGCATTTCCTTGGGGTCTCCGGCCAATACGGCCCTATGGATGAATTTTATTTTTCGGTCTGCCTGCGCCATACCCTTCACAAAGGTATCTTCAATCCAGTCTTCACGTTCTGTGGGTGTCATTTTTTCTTCGCCCCAATTGCCCATCCAGTCGGCCAAAGTCACTCCCAATCCCGTTAGGTTTTCATATTCGTTAATTACTTGGGTAACGGATTCACGTGTATACTTCTTTACAAGTTCTGAGCGATCAAAATGTTCTTTCGCTCCGTAGGCTTCGGCGAATTCAGTAGATACAACAATGTTCCAGTTCACCAAATAGGTCTCTATACCTCGGTCCTTGGCCATTTTAAAGAGAGATTTCCAAAATACCTTCCACTCGGAGAGTTCTTCATTACTAAAGGGAGTGGCCTCAGGATAATTCTTGGCTCGAATCATATACGGGAAGGGATGGGTATTCCAAAGGCTAAGGGCATTGTATCTATTTTCCACCATCATGTCCAAATAGGCTTCCCAAAAACTCAGGTCCTTACACGTCTCCGTATGTAAATCGGTAGCTGGACCTGGTCGATAGGGGGACCAGGGTAGATTGAACTTTATGGCCCGGAAATTAAAAGTAGGGTTTACCTGCCGTTCTTCTAGAGTGGAAATATCCGCACCGGCCTTCAATTGTTCCTTGATATCCTGTATTCCGTACAAACAACCTCTTTCGGTTTTGCCAATGACATAGATATGGTCTCCTTCCCTTCTAATTTTATATCCATCGGGCGTGATGTCCGGGCTATGTTGTTTCAAAATCACATTTTGTATCTGATTCAGTTTTTGGTCAGCCGATACAAAATGTATAATGTAAGAAGCTCCCTCAGGTGAATCCTGAAGGGTGTAACCCCCTGTTTCGATATCGTCTTTTAACTGGGTGGCCCCATAGGACAAAATTGCAGAATTGGTGTCATACTCTAATTGGATGCCCTTTCCGTCCGAACAGGAAAAAAGAGATGCTACAAGAAAGATAATAGGGAATTTATAAAATAGATTCATGGGGTTCTGTTGTTGGAGGTTAAATTTTAGTCACGGCAAAATAGCATTCCTCTTCAAAATAGGAAATTTAGATGGCTTTGCGGGTTAATCGGCTGTTTTTTCCAGTCCTAGAAAATGGGAAGTGGTTTAGTCAACATTTTTATTATTTTATTTTGGATATTACTTTTTCCTTCCCTTGGACAACATCTTTTAAAAACAAATCTTTGGTACATTAATAAATTGCTTTAAACCTTGTATTATGGAGCCAAAAGTTAGGTACACTATGTAACCAACCTATAAAACGTCCAAATATTCCAATCTTCTAAGTATCTCAGGGTGTTCGGCCACAGATTTGGAGATTTTTTCCAACTGTAGATCAAATAAATATTCATGCCTAGTGGATTGCATCAAGACAATTGAATTGAGTATTAGAAGGGCTTCAGCAGGTTTTTCAGAGTTGTATAGGGCAGAGCTCATGATATTAGAAGGATTCTCCAATTTTGTGATTCCCATAAATTCAGCTGCCCGAACCCGATTTATATTTTCCGGATCATTGGAAGCAATTGTTCGAATTGTTGATTGTAATGATGCAGCTTCTTCTCCAAAGTTACTGCACGTAATCAGCGCCCAATATCTCTCCCAAGGGTCTTCTGAATGTAAACTATTGGCTAGCTCTTGCTTTACATCATTAAATTCTGAGAGACACAAATTAGAGACATCGATATACTTTTGGATCTTTGTTTTGTACAATCTTCCGAATGCTGTAGGATTGTCAATGGCATTTTCGATTAAGAAATGTTCCGGAAAGAACGATAAATCAGGCATTTCCTTTACCCAGTTATTAAGCCTTTGACGCATGTCTTTGGAAATTTTTGAATATTCTGGATTGCCAATTAGGTTTTTGGTCTCGAAGGGATCGGTTTCAATATTAAAAAGCATTTCAGGTTCACGATCTTCAAAAAACGTAGACTGTACCTTGTTTAATTCCCCTTTTTCATATAGAGTCTGCCACTCCTGGTAGGCAAGCTGTTTATAGCGATAGTTGTTCATTAAACCGTCATAATTATAAGGCTGATAACTTCGGATATACTTGAACTTTCCTTTTCTAATTGCCCGTACTTGATCATATTTTTCATCAAACCGATCCGCATAGCTAAATGTTTCATCCCGTTCATTAAGTTCAACAATGTTGGTAGTATTGCCCATAAACGGCTTACCATCCAAACCTTCTGGTATTTCAATACCTGCAAGATTCAGTACTGTTGGGGCCAAGTCAACAAAACTCACAAACCCATTAAAAACACTTCCAATCTCCATTTTTACCAAATGCTTGTACTTTTCTGGAACATGGACAACAAGAGGAACATGTAGCCCTGTTTCATATAAATACCCTTTACTGCCTGGCAGTACACCGCCGTGATCGCCATAGTAAAAAATGAAAGTATCCTCCATAAGACCATCTTTTTCAAGCGCTTCAAGAGCCATGCCCACCTGCTTATCCATTGCTTTAATTCTATCACGATACAAAGCATTGGTATATTTGAATATTTTGGTCTGTGGATGATTGGGCTGGACTTCGAAAGTATTTAAACCTGTCTCCGGGGTATGCGAATCCATTTGTTCTGTTGAAAAATGCAAGCCCGACTCATGGCTAATACCAATATTAAAGACATGGAAAAAGGGTTGTCCAGCAGCTCTATTTCTCCAAGAAGCGTCTTTGGAGGATGCATCCCACACGGCATCACCTTTGATTATATTGTAATCCTCTTTTCGGTTATTGGTGGTATAATAACCCGCTTCTCGCAAATAAGCTGGGAACATCCGAATTGAATCTGGCATGGGAACCATTTCTAACTTTCTATGATATTGAGCCGCTATCCTTGGGCCGTAGCATCCAGAAATTATTGCCGAACGGGCAACACTACAAACGGGTGCATTTGAAAATGCCCTACTAAAGACTACCCCGTGATCCGCCAGCGATTCAATATTCGGGGTTGCAACGCCATTCTCGTCAAAAAGCTTTAGATAATGTTTTGAATTGTCCTCGGAGGTAATCCAGACGATATTGGGTTTTGCAATTTCGATTGTGTCAGTATTACAGGATAGGATTGCAATAAACATTAGGGTAGTAAGTAAGTATTTGCTCATATTTGGCTTTTGAAATTAATATTGTACTCCTTTAAAAATGTTAAAAACAGGCTAAGTAAATCACATTTTACCTTTTACATACTCTGATAAACGCAATGATAAAGCTACTAATGTTAGCGTAGGGTTTGGTGCGCCTGACGTGGCATAACATCCAGAACCTGCAACATATAGATTTGAAATTCCGTGAACTTGGCAATTAGATGTGACCACACCTTTTTTGGGATCATCGCTCATTCGTGTAGTTCCCATATGGTGCCACCCGGCATTAAGGTCTTCTGGCCAGGAATTGTCATTTTCATCCCTTAAAAACTCCTTAAGCCTAACACGACCTAACCCGGAAATGCCCATTTGTTGACCAAGTAATTGATAAATTCTTCGAATACTTCTCTTGTCCAATTCGGTAAGTTCCCAATGCAGTTTGGTTTTAGGTACACCCAACTCATCTTTTTCAGACCCAAGGGTAACCCGTGAATTAGGATTGGGAGCTTGCTCAATTCTAGTGTGCATTTGAAGAGCCCTTGCAATAGCACCTTCGCTATTTTTTTTTGCTGCCGCTGCTGCCTCGGAATATCCTTTAAGCGTTCTTTCTCTTGACTTTCGGGGATCTTTATCATTCCAAGCATCCATTTCGGAAATAACGTTACGGCCGAAGCTAAGTGGAAAAAGAGAAACAGTTCCGTTTAAAATTTTGTTTTCGGTTTGGGCCTTTTCAGTAATTGCCAATTCAGCGGATGCTATGGTAACCCCGGGTTTCCACCTATATAAATCTGTGGGGAAAGGCTGGGACAACCATAATTCCGCAGATAAATGCTCAATATGCTCCATGAAATAACGCCCAACAATATCGTTATCATTACCTAAACCTGCTGAAATTTGCGAATTGGAGGCCAATAAAAGTCTAGCATTCTGGATGGCACCACACGCAAGAATAAAATGTTTTGCCTTTACTTTATGGGTTTTTCCCGAATGATTCTTGACAATTACTTCCTTTGTGTTGGAAATATTTTCATTGGCAATAATATCCACCACATTGGCATAGGTGTATAAATGAATATTCTTGGCCCTGGTTATGGTATCGCCATACAATTTACCAAA
>JAGLKG010000327.1 GCA_023141835.1 Maribacter sp.
GGCCCACATTGCCGAACCCGTACAGGCATGGAGGCCACTCGATAACCCCAATAATCCACATTACGGTTACTACACGGACCATCCTGAGTATCACGCTTACAAACTTCCAGAAATACCGTCCTACGAAACGATTATTGCGGCTAGGGATAGATGGATAGAAAACAATCCAGATCTTAAAGTTTTCTGTGCACACCTTGGTAGTATGTCTCACGATGTTGATATGGTCGCGGAACGATTGGATAAATATCCAAACATGTATGCCGAGACTGCCGCAAGGTTTGGAGATTTGGCCAGTCAGGATTCCAAAAAAGTGGCCGCCTTTTTTGAAAAATACCAAGACCGCCTAATGTTTGGCTCCGACTATGGGAATTCAAAAATGCAAAGCGAAATGACCGAAGAAGAGCTTAAGAATGAAGAAGAAAATCTAAATACCAATTACAATAACCTATGGAACTATCTAAGCAGTCCTGATTCGATGATTCTTCGAAGACAGAAAACCAAAGGTTTGGGGCTATCTACTCAAGTTTTAAACAAAATCTATCATCAAAACATTACCAATCTATTAGAACTGGAACAGTAAATTTCAAAGAATTCAGTAACATTGTTTCGTTTAAAAATTGTCGCTAATTGAAAGGTGTTTTTAAACGAAACTGAATCCATACTCTCTTTAAGATGAAGAAAATTTTCCTAGGTCTGCTAATGCTATCCTTAATAATAGGGTGTAAACAAAATGGTGAAAAAGAGGGCAACAAAGAAAAAGAATTACCACGAATAGCTATTGCCGGGCTGGCGATTGAATCAAGTACCTTCTCCCCTGCCCTTAGCCATGAAGAAGCTTTTCACCCTCTCTTAAAGGATGACATTTTCACTTCCTATCCATTTTTATCCCCGGACTCCCTTAATCGGAAAAGAGCAAAATGGATACCTACTTTGAGGGGACGTGCACTTCCCGGAGGTACAGTTACCAGGGAGGCCTATGAATCCCTAGTTACGCAAACCCTTGACATGCTAAGGGAAAATGTACCATATGATGGGCTCTTCTTTGATATTCACGGTGCAATGAGTGTAGTTGGGCTTGATGACCCCGAGGGTGATTTTATTATCAGGATACGTGAGGTCATCGGGAAGAATACCCTGATATCAACTTCTATGGATTTACATGGGAATGTTTCAAGGCGACTGGCACAAAACACAGATTTAATAACCTGTTATCGTATGGCACCCCACGAAGATGCGATGGAGTCCAAAAAAAGGGCAGTTGACAACCTACTGAAAAGGTTGGAAAGCGGTAAGGGGAAACCAATGTATAAGGCATGGATTCCGGTTCCCATACTATTACCAGGGGAAAAAACAAGCACGAGAATAGAACCAGGAAAGAGTTTATATGCCAAAGTAGATCCAATTACCAAACATGAAGGCATCATTGATGCTGCCATATGGATTGGTTATGCCTGGGCGGATGAACCCCGTAATCATGCTGTGGTCATGGTCACAGGTGATGATAAGGAGAAGGTTACTACTGGCGCGGAACACCTTGCCAACAGTTTTTGGAAAGTTAGGGATGAATTTGAATTTGTGGCACCTGTTGCCACATTGTATGAAAGTTTGGATATGGCCCTAGCAAGCAAGGAACATCCTTTTATGATAAGTGATATGGGAGATAACCCTACTGCGGGTGGTGCAGGTGATGTCACTTGGACCATAACGGAAATACTGAAAAGGCCCGAATTCAAATCTGAAAATGGACCATCCCTGATTTATGCCTCTATCCCAGGACGGGAATTCGTGGAAAAAGCAATTAAGATTGGTGTAGGTGGTAAAATAAACGCCCCTGCTGGCGCAGCTATAGATAACCGTTTCTCCCCACCAATAAATTTATCAGGAACAATAACTGCTATCGAGAACGGAGACAAACATGCCGAAACAGAAGTTGTTGTAAAAATAGGAAGTATTCATGTTATCGTAACAAAAAAACGTAAGCCCTATCATAGGGAATCCGATTTCACCAACTTGGGATTAAATCCTAGGGCATCGGATATTGTAGTGGTGAAAATTGGATATTTAGTACCGCAATTGTACACTATGAGAAAGGGATGGATAATGGCATTGACACCTGGTGGCGTTGACCAAGATTTAGAACGTTTAGGTCATAAAAGAATCATAAGGCCAATGTTCCCCTTGGATAAGGATATGGACGAGCCAGATTTAAAAGCAAGATTAATCAAAGCATCTGACGATATTTAAAAAAACTAAACCACTATGGATTGAAAACCCATAGGTTTAAAACAAATATGCATAAGAATAAAATTCTTATTCTAAAATCTATGTCCGAAGCATTTTAGGGAAAATTAATGGTCAAATCATACGAATTTACAATTAATCAAATATTTGGGAATTTAAATAGTAATATAACAAAAATGAATTTTCTGGTTGCTAAGTTTTATTGTAATTTGGCAAATTAAAGTCATCGAACCGATATACCAACATTAGAGGATTATCAGTTTCAATTACTTGACATTAATCAATAAGACCAAATTAAAGATTTTTTTAAAGCTTCCTAAGCAATAAGGAAAGCTCACCCATACAATCATTTACTCCATAAAAAAAATCCATACCAATGAAAAACATTAATAGAAGAAACTTTATCAGAAAAACATCGCTTGCAGGGGCGGCTATGAGCATGGGACCAATGATGGCACAAGGTTCAAATCCTATGCCCGAACGTCCGTTTGCTGCAAAATACATGGGCGATTTCGCAGCCCCAAAATTGGAGACAGTCCGTGCTGCGTTTATTGGTGTTGGATCCAGAGGACCGGGACATATGCGCTTTATTGCACAATTACCAGGTACCGAAGTAGTAGCAATTAGTGATCTTTACCAAGATAACGTAGAAAAATGGGGAGCCAAGGCCAAAGAAATCGGTGGAGGCAAGCGTCACAAAAAAATCAAACTCTATCATGGAGGTGAGAACCAATGGAAGGTAATGTTGGATGAAGTCAAACCAGATGTTGTTTTTATAGCAACAAACTGGGCCACCCATGCCCCTATGGCCATTGAGGCCATGAAAAAGGGAGCCCATGCATTTGTCGAAGTACCTATTGCACTTACACTTAATGAAATGTGGGAGATTGTAGATACTTCGGAGAAGACCCAAAAGCATTGCATGATGATGGAAAATGTGAACTATGGTCGGGATGAACTGATGTATCTAAATATGTGTAGGCAAGGCGTAATTGGAGAACCCTTACATGCTGAAGCTTCATATATTCATGAATTAAGGGGGCAAATGAATGAAGTAGAACGTGGAACGGGTTCATGGAGAACTCCGCACTATGCTCACAGAAATGGTAATTTATACCCAACACATGGATTGGGTCCAGTGGCCCAGTACATGAGCTTAGGCCGTAAAGAGGACAACTTCAATAGCCTAGTATCTTTTTCAACTCCATCGTTAGGAAGAAAACTCTATGCCGAAAAGAATTATCCTGCAGATCATAAATGGAATAAACTGGACTATAAGGGTGGAGATTTGAATACTTCCATTATTAAAACAACTTTGGGCCGAACAATTATGGTGCAATGGGATGAGACAAGTCCACGACCATATTCCAGACATAATTTAATTCAAGGCACTAAGGGAATCCTTGCTGGCTTCCCCACGAGAGTTGCATTAGAAGGTGGCATAGAAGGAGTTACAGAAGATCATCATTCCTGGGCCCAAGGAGATCAACTAGCTTCCCTTTATGAAAAATACGATCATCCACTGTACAAAAGGTTAAGCCAATCAACCCAGGGAAGTGGCCATGGCGGTATGGACGGGATGATGAGGTTTCGTATTATAGAATGTCTTCAGAAAGGTCTTCCTTTGGATCAAAATTTATATGAAAGCTGTTTCTGGAGTGCTGTTGGACCATTGAGTGAACGCTCAGTCGCCAGTGGTGGGACGCCTCAAAATTTTCCTGATTTTACCAGGGGTAATTGGAAAGACACCGCTCCGTTAAAAATCATAAATTAAGATTGATAGACTTGTAATGAAAAAGAATATTTGCGTTTTGATAGTGGCATTGGCCTTCTTTTCCTGTAAATCTAAAAAGAAAGTGGTCGA
>JAGLKG010000328.1 GCA_023141835.1 Maribacter sp.
GTCGAAACTGAAGCCAAGACGAATGAGTGGATAACCCTATTTGACGGGACAAGTACCGAAGGCTGGAGAGCTTATAATGGTGAAACCTTACCTCCTGGATGGGTAGCCAAAGATGGTGCATTGACGTTTGACACGGAGCTTGGCCTAGAGCAGGATTATAAAGGGGGCAAGGATATCATCTATGGAGCTGAGGAGTTCGATAATTTTGAGTTTTATGTGGAGTGGAAGCTCCCGGAAGGAGGTAATAGTGGTATTTTTTATCATGTTAAGGAAGGTTATAAACTTCCGCAGGAAACTGCTCCAGAGTATCAGTTGATCGACGATGAAAATTATGCCAAAATACATGATTTAACCGAATACAATACAAGTTTGGGCTATACGGAAAAACCCAATGAACTTAAGCCTTTGCAGCAAACCGCTTCAGATTATGCCATGCATCCAGCAGATCCAAAAGAAAAAATATTGAATCCTGTTGGGTCATGGAATTCTTCCAAAATAGTATTTACGCCAGGAAAGGTAGAACACTGGTTAAACGGAAAGATGGTTCTGTCCTTTGTACCTTGGACAGAAGAATGGCATGAAAAAAAGAATTCGGATAAATGGAAGAATAGTGTCGATTATGGGAAGTTTAAAACTGGGTATATTGGGTTTCAAGACCATTCAAGTCCTATATGGTTCAAGAACATTAAAATCAAAAAGTTGTAATTTGATGAACAGACTATTCAGTACTTATTTCTTCTCTTCGGCATTGGCATCCATTCTTTTAATGTCATGTGGCACTCACAAAAATTTAGGGGAAAGTGGTTATGTAGCGCTTTTCAATGGAAAAAACCTAGATGGCTGGGTCGGAAATAAGAAGTCTTACAAAGCTGAAGACGGAATGATTACCATTGACCCCAATGGTGGAGGTAGCGGTGGTAATCTATTGACCGAAAAAGAGTATAGCGATTTTACTTTTAGATTCGAATTTCAATTAACTCCAGGAGGCAATAACGGACTTGGTATCCATGCCCCTCTTGGCGGTGACGTGGCTTACAAAGGTAAAGAGCTACAAATACTGGACAATACTGCTGAAAAATATGCTGATTTACAACCTTACCAATATCATGGATCGGTCTATGGAATAATTCCTGCAAAAAGGGGATACCTTAATCCGGTCGGGGAATGGAATCAACAGGAAGTAACTGTTCAAGGCTCCAAAATAAAGGTTGTTTTAAATGGAACAACAATTGTGGATGGAGATTTTATTGAAGCAAGTAAAAATGGCACAATGGACAAAAAGGACCATCCAGGACTGCAAAGAAGCAAGGGTCATATTGGCTTTCTTGGTCATGGTGATGTTGTAAGGTTTAAAAATATTCGAATAAAAGATTTGTCACCCAATTAATAATCATAGAAATAATTTTATACATATGAGTACACATAATAAAGATCGTAGGGATTTTGTGAAAAAAAGTAGCTTAGGCATGCTAGGATTGGCATTGGCGCCCTCCATAATCAGTAAAATCGGACCACATAACCGATTGAGAACTGCCCACATTGGTGTAGGAGGTATGGGTGGCGAAGACTTAAAAGCTATTTCTTCACATCCTTTAGTTGATGTAGCGGCCCTGTGCGATGTTGACAGTACAAGACTTGCAGCTGCTAAAAAAATGCACCCAAATGCCAAGGTCTTTTCCGATTATAGGGTAATGCTACAGGTAATGGGTGATGACATTGACGCCGTAGTGGTCTCAACACCTGACCATACACATGCTCCCGCATCTATGATGGCGATGAACATGAACAAACCTGTGTATTGTCAAAAACCTTTGACACACCATGTGACTGAGGCTCGGGACATGAAAAAGTTAGCCGCCGAAAAGAACTTGGTTACCCAAATGGGGATTCAAGTGCACTCTTTCTATGATTATAAATTGGCCACATTACTAATTCAGTCTGGGATTATTGGCAAAGTACATACCGTTAGGGCTTGGTCTCCTAAAAATTGGGGATTTGATGGCAAAGCTCCAAAAGGAAGTGATCCAGTTCCTGAAACTTTGGATTGGAACCTTTGGTTGGGCACTTCTGCCGAGCGACCCTACAAAGAAGGGGTATACCACCCAGGAAATTGGAGAAAATTGATGGACTATGGCTGTGGCACACTTGGAGATATGGGTGTTCATATTTTTGATACACCGTATAACGCGTTAGAATTGGATGTTCCCCGTACCATCAAAAACGAATGTAGAAAACCAACAGGATTCGGTTATCCTGAAAACAATGTAGTCACTTATGAATTTCCTGCCACAAAACATACGGCCGAAACCTTAAAATGGGTATGGTATGATGGGGCCGAGGCTCCAAAAATGCATGAAGATCTTAAACTACCCGGCGCCAAGGACAAGTCCAAAAAAGGAAAAGGTGGTAAAGCGACAGTAAAGGATATAATGTCACTTGAAACCAAAGCCACAGGGACGGGCGAACTTCCCGAACAAGGTGCAATGTTCATTGGTGAAAAAGGGCGCTTATTATTACCTCATTTCATGGAGTTGCCCAAGAAAATTGTGAATGGGAGATATGTTGATATCTCAAAAGAAATAGCTAAAGTGGAGAAAGCAAATAATATGGGTAAACCCATACGTAATTATGGTTCTGAGGGGCCTAAGCATTACCATCAGTTTGTGGATGCCTGTTTGGGCAGAGGTGAATGCAGTGCTCCTTTCTCCTATGCTTCCCGACTAACGGAAACCATTCTTCTAGGGGTTATTGCAGGTCGTTTCCCAAATGAGACCTTGCACTGGGACAGCGAGAATGCAAAATTCTCAGAAGAAGAAGCCAATCAATATCTGGAATCACCATATAGAGAATTTTAATAGGCTCAATCAAATATTAAAAGGGCGGTCTTATTGAAGACTGCCCTTTTTTATGTACCATTAGGCGATTTAACGTCCTAAGACTTAAATCTATCCCAAACGCTACTTCGCTCTTCTAAAATGTTCTATTTTTGGGCAAAATATCCTGAATTGCGCTACGTATTATTCCATATTCTAATTTTGTCCATCCCTATAGTTGGCTTTTCCCAAGGACTGCCTGTGGAGGAAACGAATCAAATCAATATTGTCTACGGAGGTGATTTTACCAAAGATGAGATACAATATCCAGGAGCTTCGATTTTTAGCAAGGACAATAGACAAGTACAATTTGAACATAAAGGAGCCGACCTTTGGTGTGATATCGCCATCTACTACCAAAAGGAAAACAGGTTAAAAGCCATTGGTAATATTAGATTACAGCAAGGTGATTCCGTTCAAATGACAAGTGGCAAAATCGACTATGATGGGAATGTAAACCTGGCGAAGGCTTGGGATAATGTTGTATTGACACAAAATGAAATGACCCTAACTACCGATACTTTAAGGTTCAACAGGGAAGTACAACAGGCATATTATCAGGACTTTGGAACGGTTGTAGATTCAGTCAATACGTTAACGAGCCAAATTGGGCGTTATTTTTTGGAAACGGAAAAGCTTCAATTTTTGGATAGTGTGCATATACAAAACCCTGATTATATTTTAGATTCGAAGCAACTCGACTATTATGAAACATCAAAAAACGCCTATTTATATGGGCCATCTACAATTATAGGCAATGCCTATAGGATCTATTGCGAACGAGGCTTTTATGACACTAAGGTCGAAAGCGGGTATTTCATAAAAAATACAAGAATCGACTATAGCAATCGAATCATAAGAGGTGATAGTGTATATTTTAACAAGGCCCGTGAATTCGCCGCGGCAACCAATAACATCACAGTCACTGATACGGTAAATAGCGGGATAATAAAAGCCCATTATGCCGAAGTTTTTAAAGCTAAAGACTCTGTTTTTGCGACCAAACGGGCAGTCTCCATAGGATTAATGGAGCAAGATTCGCTGTACGTACATGGTGACACCCTTATGGTTACGGGCAAACCTGATCACAGGATCCTTAGAGCCTTTAGTAACGCTAAATGGTACAAAACGGATATGAGCGGTAAATGCGATTCAATCTATTCGGATCAGAAAACAGGTATAACCCAACTCATTACCAACCCGATACTTTGGAATGGTCCTAATCAAATGACAGGGGATACCATTCTATTAAAATCCAACCTGGAGACTGAAAAAATGGATTCGCTCAAGGTTCTCAACAATGCTTTTATCATTTCTTTGGATAGCGTAAGTATGAAGGGCTACAATCAGGCCAAGGGCAAGGACCTTTTTGGGAAATTTAAAGATAACAGCTTAGAAATTATAAATTTAGTTAAGAACACCGAAGTTATTTATTATATGTATAACGAGGACGACGAGCTTATTGGCATTAATAAGACCATTTGTAGCGCCATACAGATAACCATGGCCAATAATGACATTGAAGACCTCACTTTTTTCACTAATCCGGACGGAGATATTTTTCCCGAATCTGAACTTCCTGAAAATAGCAGGATATTAAAAGGTTTTATTTGGCGCGGTGATGAACGTATTATGACCAAGGATGAAATATTTGATGAGGACGACAACAATTTGATCCTACCTATTATCAGAGGTATCTCTAATCCCATAGATTTTGAAATAGAGGCCACTGGTGTTGAAAACGAAAAGACCAATATAGCGAATGGAACCCAAACCGAAGAGCAGTATGAAGAAGTACCTAATGAAGATGGGCTTAGTCCCGGGTTTTATCTGATTGCCAATGTCTATGAAAACAAGCGTAATTCTGAAAAGTTCGTGAAGTCCCTAATAGCACAGGGGTTACGGCCCAATCACTTTTACCGTAATTTCAACAAGTACTACTATGTGTATTTAAATCGCTATGACACCCTTGGAAATGCAAAGAAAGCAAGGGATAGTCAATTTAATGGAAAATACCAAGCTAAGACTTGGATTTTCAGGGTTTTGGATAATTGATAAACCCTATGAAAGAAGACTTTCTAAAATATCAAGCCCAAACGACTCCACATCCATTGGCTTTGGAAGTTTCCCATGCTAAGGGTAGTTATATTTACGACACCGACGGGAATGCACATCTTGATTTTGTAGCAGGTGTATCGGCCTGTAGCTTAGGACATTGCCATTCCAAGGTAATTGAAGCGGTTGACCATCAGCTCAAAAAATATATGCACGTAATGGTTTATGGGGAATACGTCCAACAACCGGCAGTTGAATATGCAAAACTATTGGCCTCCTTGCTCCCCATTCCTTTAGAAACCACCTACCTCGTCAATTCGGGAACTGAAGCCATAGAAGGGGCATTGAAGTTGGCTCGAAGGTTTACGAGCAAAACCGAGATTATTTCAGCGAACAAAGCATATCATGGAAACACAATGGGAAGCATGAGCATAATGGGCTTTGAAGAGCGAAAAAGTGCCTTTAGACCTTTGATCCCAGATATAGGCTTCATTGATTTCAATGCCGAAAACGATTTAGAAAAAATAACAGCAAGAACCGCTGCCGTTGTTTTGGAAACTATTCAGGGCGGTGCAGGGTTCATTGAGCCAATAAACGGTTATCTGACAAAGGTCAGGAAACGTTGTACCGAAGTTGGGGCCTTGTTGATCTTGGATGAAATTCAAACCGGATTTGGTCGAACGGGGAAATTGTTCGCTTTTGAACATTATGACTGCATACCTGATATTTTGGTCATAGGTAAGGGAATGGCCTCGGGTCTTCCCGTGGGTGCCTTTACAGCATCGAACAAAATCATGTCTGTTCTACAGGACAATCCCAAACTGGGACATATTACTACCTTTGGAGGAAATGCTGTAATAGCCTCTGCCTGCTTGGCAACTTTAAATGAACTAACAACGGGTGCCCTTATTTCCGAAACCCTTGAGAAAGAAAAACTCATTCGTAGTTTGCTAAGGCATAGATATATTAAGGAAATTAGGGGTAAAGGACTTATGTTGGCATTGATTATGGAGAATGCCGAAATTGCCGATTTTCTCATTGCATCAGCCGCTAAAAAGTACCTAATCCTATTTTGGCTTTTGTTTGAGAAAAGAGCCGTAAGAATCTCACCGCCCCTGACTATTTCAGTAGAAGAAATTAGAAAAGGTTGTCTAACTATATGTGATATTCTAGATAGTTTCGAACAATAATTTGTTAACTAATTTGTTAATAATATAGCCCAAGTCTTGGATTAAAAGTAGTCATAAAAGACTATTTTTAATTCCATAGTTTAACTAAGTATGTGCCTATGGCGTTAGAAGCTAACGAAAGTCCAAACCAGCCCATTGCCAAGTTTGAATCAATGCTTAAGACTGATGATGTCTACTTTTTTGATGCCGAGGATTTTGAGGACATTATACACCACTATCTGAACCATGGCAAAGTAGCCTTGGCAAAAAAGGCTATCAAAATTGGTTTAAAGCAACATCCTGGCTCTATAGAACTTAGGCTTTTGGATGTTGAAGTCTTGGTTTTTGAGAATAATCTTGATAATGCCGAACGGTTATTGAATCAATTGCAATTGCTCGATAGCACAAACGAGGAAATATATATTCAAAGGGCCAATATATATTCCAAGAAAGACAACCATGAGGCCGCCATTACACTTTTGAACAAGGCCCTTGAGCTTTCTACCGATAGTCTGGATATTTATTCACTATTAGGTATGGAGTATCTCTTCATGGACGAATTTAAACTCGCCAAGGAATGTTTCATGAAATGTGTAGGTTCTGACGAACAGGATTATTCCTCATTATACAATGTTATTTATTGTTTCGAATTTTTGGAGGATTACGAAGGTGCCATTATTTACTTGAATGATTATTTGGAGAGAAATCCGTATTGTGAAGTAGCATGGCATCAGCTAGGAAAACAATATTTCTCAAGAAAAATGTACAAGGAAGCATTGGCGGCCTTTGACTTTGCTATTATTTCAGACGATTCTTTTATTGGCGCCTATTTTGAAAAGGGTAAAGTCCTTGAAAGATTGGGGAAATTTACCGAGGCCATAGAAAACTATGAAAACACCATAAAAATTGAGGATCCCACATCGCATGCCTATCTGAGAATAGGCAAATGTTATGAAAAGATCGGTAATGATGAAATGGCCAAGTACTATTATTATCAAACCGTTCATGAGGATCCCTTGCTGGACAAAGGATGGCTGGCCATTACCAATTTTTATTTTGGCAAATCTAATTTCGAAAAGGCGTTATATTATATCAATAAGGCTTTGAACATCGATGGAGAAAACCCTTCTTATTGGAAAAAGTGCGCCAAGATCAATGCTACACTCAAGAACTATGACCAAGCCAATTTTGCTTTTAAACAAGCTGTAGACCTAGGTAATTACGAATTAGATACATGGCTCGGTTGGGCAGATAACGCCAGAGCGAGTAAAGACTATGGATCGGCATTACATATTTTGGCCCAAGGTCGGGAATTTTATCCTGAAAACTCCGAAATACAATACAGAATAGCAGGTTTTCATTTTTTGGATAATGATAGGATAAATGCTAGAATTTGCTTGATCGATGCCCTGAAAAATGATTCTGAAAAATTTACATTGTTCCAAAAAGAGTTCCCTGAATTCAGCGAGTCTGAATGGACACAAAACATAATTACAAACAACAAAAGAGCTTCTAGATAAATAAACTATTTTTGCTTTTTTGTTTATGGAAAATCGAAACCTTTTACACTATCTTATTATCACCTTGAAGGGATTGGCCATGGGAGCAGCTGATGTTGTCCCTGGTGTCTCTGGAGGCACTATTGCCTTTATCTCTGGCATCTATGAAGAGCTCATTACCTCAATAAACAATATAAACCTATCCTTGATAACGATATGGAAAAAGGAAGGGTTCAAGGTATTCTGGCAAAAACTAAATGGAAATTTTCTTGCTGCTCTCTTTCTTGGCATATTCATAAGCCTTTTTTCACTGGCCACTTTGGTAAGTTGGTTACTAGAGAACGAACCTATACTCCTTTGGTCTTTCTTTTTTGGCCTAGTTGCGGCCAGTATATTTTTTGTTGGTAAAGAAATTTCTAAATGGAACTTTGGAATTGTTGTTATATTGTTCCTCGGAGCCTTTGTTGCTTATTTTATCACAATCTTACCCCCTTCTGAGAACGCAAGCAGTTTACCCTATTTATTTATGTCTGGGGCTTTGGCGGTATGTGCTATGATCCTTCCGGGAATATCGGGAGCTTTTATTCTGGTTCTATTGGGGTCATATAAGACCATATTGGATGCCGTTCATGAAAGAGATGTAAAAGTGGTAATTACTGTCGCAGTGGGAGCCATCTTTGGATTGCTAAGTTTTGCAAAGGTTTTAAAATGGATGTTCAACCATTACAAAAATTTGACCTTGGCACTATTAACCGGTTTTATTCTCGGTTCCCTAAATAAAATCTGGCCTTGGAAATTAGTGCTGGATTCCAAAATTATTGGGGATAAGATCATTCCCATAAAGGAGCAAAATGTCTCTCCTTTTGCCTTTGAAGGTGACAACCAGTTAATGTTTGCTATTATCGCTACGATCATTGGTTTTTCCCTTATTTTTATACTTGAAAGAGTAGCCACAAAAAATAATTAGCCGACTCCTCACATGTACGAACCCAGAACATTCTCGGATAAATTGTTTTTAGTCCTTAAAGGACTAGCCATGGGTGCAGCCAACAAGGTCCCAGGGGTTTCTGGCGGCATCGTAGCCTTTGTCGGTGGGTTTTATGAAGAATTTATTTATTCTCTCCAAAAAATAAACCTGAAGGCCCTAAAATTATTACTCAACGGAAGGTTTAAGAGCTTTTATCGATACGTAAATGGGCCTTTCTTAACGCTGTTGATTTTCGGAATGCTGGTTAGCTATTTTAGCATATCCAAAATATTGGACTATTTTCTTGAACGCAAGGAACTTTTTGTCTGGGCTACATTTTTTGGAATGATCCTGGGGTCTATTTATTTCATTTCAAAGGATTTTAAGCATTGGAACAAAAAGACCATAACTGCAGGTTTGTTAGGATTATTGGTCGGGATATCTATTAGTTTCTTGAGTCCCGCAAGGGAAAATGACAACCTTTGGTTTATTTTCATCTGTGGTATGATAAGCGTTTCGGGGATGGCATTACCCGGATTATCTGGTTCATTTATACTCATTTTATTAGGTAATTATGTATTGCTTTTGGTCGATTCTGTAAATGCCTTATATGACACCTTTGCGGAGGTAATCAAAGGGGATTTCAGTTTTATTGAAAACAATGAACGGTTAAATACACTCAAAATATTATCAATATTCACCTTGGGCTCAGCTGTAGGTTTGGTTACACTTTCGCACATTTTGTCGTATGTCTTAAAACACTTTAAACATATTACAACTGCAGTTATCATCGGATTCATAACCGGCTCCTTAGGCGTAGTTTGGCCGTGGAAACGCACAATCTTTAAAACCGATGAAACAGGGCAGGTTTTTTTGGATTCGAACGGAAAGGAAATAATTCTTAATTATGAAAGGTATTCACCCGATTTCGGTAGTCCAGAAACTTGGTGGGCCTTTTTCTTTGTGGTATTGGGAGTAATCATTTTATTGGGACTTGAGTGGTATGGAGCATACAGAAAAAAATAAATTCGGGTTAGTCGGGAAGAACATTTCCTATTCATTTTCAAAGGGCTATTTTGCGCAAAAATTCAAGGACTTGAGTTTGGATGGGAACACCTATGAAAATTTCGATTTGCCGCAAATCAAAGATTTTCGGCAACTTATAAGTCAGAATAAAAATCTTAAGGGGTTAAATGTGACCATCCCTTATAAGGAAGTAGTTATTCCTTTTTTGGATGAACTCAATGCCAAGGCCAAAAAAATAGGCGCCGTAAATACCATCAAATTCACCAA
>JAGLKG010000329.1 GCA_023141835.1 Maribacter sp.
AATTAAAATCATTCTTAGTGGTAGCCCCATGCAGAATATTAAAGCTCATGACCTTTAATGTATCGGTTTGAGAATACGATTTAATGGACAAGCTTAACGCTATAAGTGTAAATAATAAATATCTCATTGGATTCTTGGAAGAACTCATACGTTGGCAATTTTCTGGATTTCACCAATAATCCGATCAGCTAAACCATCAGCTTCAATCTGGCTTTTGGCTTCGGTATAGATCCGTATAATAGGTTCGGTATTGGACTTTCTCAAATGCACCCAATTTTCAGCAAAGTCAATCTTAACCCCATCAATGGTTGAAATCTCTTCGTTTTGGTATTTTCCCGCCATAGACTTCAAAATCACATCCACATCCAATTCCGGGGTCAATTGAATTTTCTTTTTGCTCATGAAATAGCTGGGATAACTATCCCGTAATTCCTTAACGGTTCCTCCCTTTTCTGCCATAAGCATAAGGAACAAAGCGGTACCTACCAGAGAATCCCTTCCATAATGACTTTCGGGGTAAATGATTCCCCCGTTTCCTTCTCCTCCGATAATGGCATTGTTCGCCTTCATTTTAGTTACTACGTTTACTTCTCCCACAGCAGCTGCTTCATAGGAACCACCATGCTTATGGGTTATGTCCCTTAAGGCGCGTGAGGATGACAGGTTTGAAACCGTATTTCCTTTGGTTTTTCCCAAAACATAATCTGCACAAGCCACCAAGGTATACTCTTCTCCGAATATTTCCCCATCATTGCTTATGAATGCCAGACGATCAACATCAGGGTCTACGACAATACCAAAATCAGCCTTTTCCTTGACCACGAGTTCACAAATATCCCCCAAATGTTCTTTTAATGGCTCTGGGTTATGGGGGAAATGTCCAGTTGGATCACAATATAGTTTTATGACTTCAACGCCTAAGGTCTCCAAGAGTTTGGGAATGGCAATTCCGCCAGTGGAATTCACCCCATCAACAACGACTTTGAATTTAGCTTTACGAATTACATCTGCCTCAACCAAAGAAAGGTTCAGAACTTCATCGATATGTATATCAATGTAAGCATCATTTTTTGTGATACATCCTAAGTCGTCTACCTGGGAGAAGTTGAAATCCTCATTTTCTGCAATATCTAGAATCTTTGCACCCTGGGCCGCATCAAGAAACTCCCCTTTTTCATTCAAAAGCTTCAAGGCATTCCATTGTTTAGGATTATGACTGGCCGTAAGGATTATTCCCCCATCGGCACTTTCCAACGGTACGGCAATCTCAACGGTCGGTGTCGTTGATAAATCCAAATCGATAATGTCTATTCCAAGTCCCACCAAAGTGGACACTACAAGGCTCTGGATCATTTCACCCGACAAGCGGGCATCACGACCAATTACAACTTTAAGGTTATCTTTTTTCGAATAATCCTTTAACCAAATACCGTAAGCAGCCGCAAATTTAACGGCATCGATCGGTGTTAGGTTATTTCCTGGTTGTCCTCCAATGGTGCCTCGTATTCCTGAAATTGATTTGATAAGGGTCATAGTTGCTAAGAAAGTTTTTGCAAATATACAGGTCTATAGATAATCTTAAGTTCCAAATTGGTAAATTCGACCATATGAAGTACTTTACAGTCCAATGAATTTCTTGGCACATATCTATCTGTCATTCGATGATGACCAAATAACTATCGGTAATTTTATTGCGGATAACATTCGAGGAAACAAAATTGATCATTTACCTCTGAGGGTTCAAAAAGGAATTTTATTACACAGGGAAATAGATACCTATACCGATTCTCACCGTATCCCCAAAATAAGCAGTAAACGTTTACATAAGAACTATAGCCACTACAGTCGGGTGATTGTTGATATTTTTTATGACCATTTCTTGGCCAAAAACTGGGGTGTATATTCCGATACTCCTTTGGATATTTTTGTAGAGAATTTTTACGATTTATTAGAGGATAACTATACCATCTTACCCAATGGTGTCAAACACATGATGCCCTACATGATTACTGATAACTGGATTTACAACTACTCCAAAATGGAAGGCATTGGAAGGGTTTTGAACGGCATGAACCGAAGAACAAAGAATAAATCGAAAATGAATTTTGCCATATTGGACCTAGAGGAGCATTATTCAGAGTTTGAAAAAGAATTCACTTCTTTTTTTGATGAATTGATTACCTTTTCCAAACAAAAATACATTTCACTATAAACAGCCACTAACCAACCTGCCAAGAATGTTAAGATTCATTAAGACCTTACCATATCTGTTCTTCCTAATTTTACTTGTACAATGTAAAAAGCAGCCAGCCAAACCTACAGGATTGGTCGTTGAAAAAGCCATGGTCGTCTCGGCACGTGAAGAAGCTTCAAAAGTTGGGCTTCAAATTCTTAAAAAAGGCGGAAATGCCTTTGACGCTATGGTGGGTACCGAATTGGCATTGGCCGTGGCATATCCTTTTGCAGGTAACCTTGGTGGCGGAGGGTTTATGGTATATCGCCGAAACAATGGGGATATAGGTGCCCTGGATTATCGGGAAAAAGCACCACTATCTGCCCATAAAGACATGTATTTGGATTCATCGGCCCATGTAATCCCCGGTAAAAGTACAATGGGTGCAACAGCAGTTGGTGTACCTGGTACCATAGCGGGAATTTTTGAAGTGCATGAAAAATTCGGAAGCCTAACCATGGCCGATATTATAGCCCCGGTTATTGCGTTGGCGAAAAATGGGGTAATTGTGACCAAAAAACAAGCCGATCGATTCGAGAAATATAGAAATCAGATCATTGAAGTAAATAGAGGTAATCCACTTTTTTTTAATGATATACATCAAGGCGATACGCTTAAATATCCGGCTCTTTCCCATACCTTGAAAAGTATAGCAAAAAACGGACGGGATGAATTCTACAAAGGAGAAACCGCAAAAAAGCTGATTACTTTTATCCAAGAGATGGGAGGCTATTTAACCGAGGAAGATTTGTCACAATATGAAGCCCAATGGCGGCAACCCATTATTTTTAAGTATAAAGACCTACGAGTTATTTCTATGAGCCCCCCGAGCAGTGGTGGAGTGACGATAAATCAGATTTTCAAAATGATTGAACCGTATGATATACAGGCCTTTGGGCATAACTCAACAAAAACCATTCAATTATTCACCGAGGCAAGTCGAAGGGCATATGCCGACCGCAACTATTTCTTGGGGGACCCAGATTTTGTGGATATTCCATTGGATGTGCTTTTGAGCCAAAAATATATCAGAGAACGCATGAATGATTTCTCCTTTGAAAAGGCCACACGTTCATCGGACGTAGGTCACGGGGAAGTGCGAGTTTTAGAAAGCTCCGAAACCACGCACTATTCTATAGTTGATCAAGAGGGTAATGCCGTTTCAGTGACTACAACACTTAATGGGGCTTATGGTTCTAAACTGTATTGCCAGGAACTGGGGTTTTTCCTAAATAATGAAATGGACGATTTTAGTGCAAAACCTGGGGTTCCCAACATGTTTGGGCTCATTGGCGCTGATGCCAATAGTATAGCCCCGGAAAAACGGATGCTGAGCTCTATGACCCCAACCATTGTAGAAAAAGAGGGCAAACTTTGGATGGTGGTCGGTAGCCCAGGTGGCTCTACGATTATCACAGCTGTGGCCCAAACCATCTTAAATTCATACGAATTTGATTTAAGTATGCAAGAAGCAGTCAATGCCCCAAGGTTCCATCATCAATGGCTTCCTGATTTTGTTATATTTGAGCCTGACGGATTTTCGGACAAGATAAAGAATGAACTCAGGACCAAAGGGTATATCATTAACGAAGACCGTACACCCATAATGGGTAAGGTAGACGCCATTCGGATATTGCCTGATGGCCAATTGGAAGGTGGGGCAGATTGGCGCGGTGATGATACCGCGGTAGGCTTCTAGTAATGAACATAATACTACAAAAATCAAATACATGATTCAATCGTACAAAAGAACCCCCAAGCTGGCAACTCAATACGATACCATTATCATTGGATCTGGAATGGGCAGCCTTACTTCGGCCGCAATTTTGGCCAAAGAGGGACAAAAAGTACTTATTTTGGAACGCCATTATACAGCCGGTGGCTTTACTCATATTTTTAAACGAAAAGGGTATGAATGGGATGTAGGCATACACTACATTGGTGAAGTACAGCGACCCAATAGCATAACCAAACGTCTTTTTGACTATATCACTGAAGGGCAACTTAAATGGGCTGATATGGGTGAGGTCTATGATCGTATTATCATTGGAGATAAATCTTATGATTTTGTAAAGGATGTCCAAAATTTCAAGGAGCAGTTGTATGAATACTTTCCGGATGAAAAAAAGGCCATAGATGCTTATGTTGACTTAGTATTTAAGTGTACCAAAACCGCCCGTAAGTTTTATACTGAAAAGGCAATTCCGGTTTTTATCAGTAAGCTTCTTGGTGGTTGGATGCGTAGACCTTTTTATAAATTTTCTGACCGAACCACTTTTGAGGTCCTTAGTTCATTGACTAGCAATGAAGAGTTGATCAAGGTACTGACCGGTCAATATGGCGATTACGGACTGACCCCAAAGAAAAGTAGTTTCACCATGCACGCCTCGTTGGTACGTCATTACTTTAGTGGTGGAAGCTTCCCCATTGGAGGCTCTTCAGAAATTGTAAAGACCATTGACCCCATAATCGAAAAAGCGGGGGGGACCATTCTAATCAATGCTGAAGTAGACAAGGTACTTATTGAAAAAAACAAGGCTGTTGGAGTGAAAATGATGGATGGCAAATCGTTCTTCGCCAAAAATATAGTCAGCGGTGCCGGAATTATAACCACATACAAAAAGTTGTTACCCGCGGATGTCAATATAAAGCATGGGCTTGAGAAACAGCTGCAAAAAGTGCAACCTTCAGCGGCCCATTCCTGCCTCTATATTGGTTTAAAAGGATCTCCTAAAACGTTGAAGTTACCAAAAACCAATCTTTGGGTTTATCCCGAGAAAGGCGACCATGACAGTTGTGTTGACAATTATTTAAAGGACAACAATGCACCTTTACCTGTGGTCTATATCTCCTTTCCTTCCGCCAAGGATCCAGATTGGTCCAATCGTTACCCCAATCGAAGTACTATTGACATAATTACCTTGGTGCCCTATGAGAATTTTGAAAAGTGGGAAGGTAGCCGATGGATGAAACGGGGCGAAGATTATGAATCACAAAAAGAAAAAATCGCGCAACGTTTGCTCAAAGCCTTATATGAACAAATGCCTCATTTAAAAGATGCGGTGGAGTATTATGAACTTTCATCCCCTTTGACCACACAACACTTTGTAAATTACGATAAAGGAGAGATTTATGGTATTGACCATACACCGGAACGTTTCCGCCAAAAGTTCCTAAAACCAAGAACTCCCATTAAGAACTTTTACCTGACCGGACAGGACATTGTGACTGCTGGAGTTGCAGGTGCATTGTTTGCAGGCGTTTTAACGGCTTCGGTCATCAGCGGTAAAAACATAGCAAAAAAGGTTATGAAACAAACGGCATGACCCCTTGGATTCTGAAAATTGTAAAGTACGTGTTCGTATTGCTATTGATAACAATCATGGCTTTTGTTGGTGTTTATGCGATATATAATCAACCGCTACCGCCTGGGAAATCAGGACTTGAGGCAGATGCTTTGGCCCTTAAAATGCTTAAAGCAGCTAACTACAATGCTTATAAAAACACCCGATACTTGGAATGGACCTTTCGCAAAGGAGCACATAAGTATGCATGGGATAAGCATAAGGGGAGCGTAAAAGTTACCTGGAAGAACTATACTGTTGACCTTACCCTGGGCAACCATACCCGAAGTATTGCTTTTGAGGACGAAAAGCAATTAAAAGGTACTGAAAAAGATGAAATGGTAAAAAAGGCAATTGCTTTTTTCAACAATGATTCATTTTGGCTCGTGGCCCCATATAAGGTATTTGATAAGGGAGTGGAAAGGAGCTTGGTCGTTTTGGATGATGGCACTGAAGCGCTGCTGGTCACCTTTCAAAGCGGTGGTAGCACACCTGGAGATTCTTATCTGTGGAGATTGCGACCCAATGGTTTCCCCGAAAGTTTCGAGATGTGGGTCAAAATTCTACCTATTGGCGGACTGAAAGCTTCTTGGGATGACTGGCAGGTCATGAAAAGTGGAGCCTTTTTACCAAAATCCCATACCATTGGTCCCATAACATTAAATATGGGCGAGGTACGAGGCTATAATTGATAAAAATGAATCTGAACAATCCGACAGGAATACTATTGGCCTATAACAGTAACAAGAGTTTTATCTTAGAAAGTAACGACAACTGTCCCAAACACATTCCCTGCCTCTATAGTTTCATGGGCCTTGGCAATTTCCTCTAGCGTATAACTGGCGGCAACTCGATTGTTAAGCTGTCCAGAAGCCAAGCATTTGGTGATAGCATCAATCGCATCTTTTTTTGCCTGTTCGGGCATGGCATAGACCAAGACCAAATGTAGGGTCAGATCCATAAACATCATCCGTACAAAAGGGATTGAGGGGTTCATATCGGTCATGGAAGAATAGGTGGCGATGCTACCGCTGGTTTTCAAAATATCCAATATAGATAACAGGTTTGCTCCAAAATCACCTTCCACTACCCTGTCAATTTTACGACCATTGGTAAATTTCATGATTTCCGCATTGCTGCTTTCGGATGGATGGCCAACCACTAAATCAGCACCTGCATTTTTGCATTGATCTGAGCTAGCCGAACTTGAGGCCGTAGCAATCACTGTCGCCCCAGCCATCTTGGCCCATTGAATTGCATAATACCCCACTCTGCCAGCACCACCCGTGACAAGAATCAGTTTTCCTTCCACATCTCCATCAATAAAAACCGCACGATGTGCTGTCATGGCTGGTATGGCCATCATAGCACCTGCCTCAAAAGTCGCATTGTCAGGTAAAAAAACAGCTTGTTCCGAAGGGAGGCAAACATATTCAGCAGCTGTACCTTCCTGTCTTCCGTATTGGGCATTATAAGTCCATACACGTTCTCCTATGCGTTCTGCTGGGACACCACTACCCACTTCCTCAATAATTCCGGCACCATCACTATGCGGAATAACAGGTCCACCATCCAATAAAACAGGATTAGACCCTGCCCTTTTCTTTGTGTCTGATGGGTTTACTCCTGAAGTTTTTATTCGGATTTTAACTTCGCCCGAACCTGGAGACGGAGTATCTCTTTCGCCTACCTTTAATACTTCTTTGGCGGGACCAAATGCTTCATACCATGCTGCTTTCATTTATTGTATCCTTTACGTTTACATTGTATTTGATAATCCTTCTGTATATCCGTCGAGACCAATGGCCTGTCCCGAAATATATCTCCCTGCAGTCGAACAAAGGAAAATGGCCAAATGAGCCACATCCTCAGCTTCAACAAAAGTCTTCATGGAAACCTGTTTCAGATATAATGCCTTGATTTCTTCAATCGATTTGCCTTGTTTTCTTGCATCTGTCTCAATGACTCGATCAATTCGATCTCCCGTCACACTTCCTGGGCAAATGGCATTGACCCGTATTCCAAATTCGCCCAATTCCATCGCCAAGGTCTTTGTCATCCCTATGGTAGCCCATTTGGCAGAAGCATAGGGAGAACGATATGGAAATCCAAAAAATGAAGCTGTAGAAGCCATATTTATTATTGAGCCTGAATTAGATTTTTTCAACATTGGAATGGCCTCTTTCACACAATAAAACATACCATTTACATTAACACGAATGGTTTGGTCCCAAGCTTCTGGCTCTACATCTTCCAATAAAGCCGTGGGGCCGGCAATGCCAGCTCCATTGATCAACACATCTATATGACCGATTTCTTTTTTGATAGTATTAAAAAAATCACATACCTCGGAATAGTTGGAAACATCCGTTTTTTGGATAATTACATTAGGAAATTCACTTCTAAAATCTCGGATATATTCCTCCGAAATATCACAAATAAATACTGAACATCCCTGCTCCAAGAATAATCGGGCAATGGTTCTACCAATTCCCGAGGCTCCAGCAGTAATGACCACATTCAATTTTTTATTGATAACAATCATAAAGCTCCATCATGATTTTATGAACAGGGAACCCCATAACAAAAATGTTAGAATTAAGGGCAACGTGGATTCGGTTGAATTTCTTTAAAAATGCCGAAGCCTAATGTATTGTTTCTGCGGTTTGTTCCTTTGAGGTAACCC
>JAGLKG010000033.1 GCA_023141835.1 Maribacter sp.
TTGAATACGCCAAATTATTGGACGAAAATAATTTGTCGGCTCAGTTGATGACAGAAATCAAATCCTTTTTGGAAAATGAACTTAATGTCCGCTTTATAGATAAGTATTCTGGTTTTAGCATTGGTGAGCAGATTGAGATTTTGAAAGATAAAATTAATAGGCCTATCCGCATTTGTGGAATGGTCAAAAATGAGGGCGAACCCGGCGGCGGGCCATTCTGGATAAAGAATGCATACGGTCATATTGTTTTGCAGATTATAGAATCGGCTCAAATAGACATGTCCGATGAAAAGCAGGTCGAAATTCTTAAGAATTCGACTCATTTCAATCCAGTTGATTTGGTATGTGGAGTAAAGAACTTTAAGGGAGAAAAGTACAATCTTTTGAACTTTGTGGACCACAAACAAGGTTTTATATCAAGTAAGACCAAAGAAGGCAGGGAGTTGAAGGCATTGGAATTGCCAGGACTTTGGAATGGTGCCATGGCATTTTGGAATTCTATTTTTGTTGAAGTCCCACTTGCGACTTTTAATCCAGTTAAGACCGTCAACGATTTATTGAAACCTACCCATCAGGTTTAACAAAGGAATGCCTCAATTTAAGAACGGCTATATCCAATTTTTTGAAAGTAAATCATTTTTTGTTATGATGATTTATTTTTCAATAGTACATTTGTACCATCTCAAAGGGGTGCTTGTCGATAATTGTCGGGAGGCTGAGATTATACCCAAGGAACCTGGGCGGGTAATGTCGCTAAGGGATGCGTGTTGCGCTTATTTGGAATATCTATCGGTTTACAAGAAACCAAAAATCAATTTTTAACAAGAATAATAGCCCCTTTTATTCGTAAATCTATTTTACGGATGAAATCATCTATTTTCACAACAATGGGCCTTATTGGCCTGACCATTGGCCTTTCGGCCCAAGAAACACCAACAGATTCGATAAAAGGTAAAAAAATAGACTTAGATGAAGTCTTTGTTTCTGCGATTCGGGTCACTAAAGAATCTCCGGTAACATTTACAAACCTTACCAAAGAGCAATTAAAACCTAGGAATTTGGGGCAAGATATCCCCATTCTGTTGAATTTCATGCCTGCTGTGGTCACCACATCTGATGCAGGGGCAGGTGTAGGGTATACTGGGATACGCGTTCGGGGAAGCGACGCCACTCGCGTGAACGTGACTATTAATGGAATCCCCTATAATGATTCTGAATCGCATGGCACGTTTTGGGTCAACATGCCGGACTTCGCTTCGTCAACCCAAAGTTTACAACTACAGCGTGGTGTAGGTACATCGACCAATGGGGCGGGAGCCTTTGGGGCGAGCCTGAATATCGTGACCGATGGTGTATCCGAAGAAGCTTTTGGTCAAATTTCGACATCGGTGGGGAGTTATAATACTTTGAGAAACAATATAAGATTTAGTACGGGTTTGCTAAATGACAACGTTGAGATTTCAGGAAGGTTATCTAGAATCAGTTCTGATGGATATATTGATAGGGCCTCCTCAAAATTGGATTCTTATTTTTTACAAGGCGCTTTCAAAAAAGAAAATACGCTATTGAAAGCCGTACTTTTTGGCGGCCATGAAATTACTTATCAAGCTTGGTATGGTATTGATGCTGTTACTTTAGAGTCTGATCGGACTTTCAATCCATCAGGAATCCATACAGATGAAAATGGGAATACCCAATTTTACGAAAACGAAGTTGATAATTATAAGCAAGACCATGCCCAGCTTCTATGGAACCAACAATTGAATGATAGTTGGAGTACAAATCTGGCATTGCATTATACCCGAGGACGTGGTTTCTTTGAACAATTCAAAGAAGATGATGATTTTGCCACCTACGGCTTTCAACCCTTGACGGTTAATGGAGCCGAGGTAAATACTACAGACTTAATTCGTCGAAGATGGTTGGATAATGATTTTTACGGTACCGTTTTTTCTGCCAATTACACCAAAGAAAAATTGAATTTGATCCTTGGAGGTGGATGGAACAAGTACGAGGGCGATCATTTTGGCGAGGTGATTTGGGCTGAATTCGCTCCAAATAGTAGCATTCGGGATAGATACTATGACGACTCCTCTAAAAAGACCGATTTTAATGTATTTGCAAAGGCAAATTACAAATTGGATGCGAATTGGAGCCTATTTGGTGACCTTCAATATAGGGCAGTGGGGTATCAGGCTAATGGAGAGGATACTGGAATGGTTGATGACACGTTCAATTTCTTTAACCCCAAGACGGGGGTTACCTATGATTTGGATCCAAACAATAATTTTTATTTATCATATGCTGTGGCAAATCGAGAGCCCAATCGAAACGACTATGAAAGCGGCAATCCTAAACCCGAAAAATTGAATGATTATGAGTTAGGGTGGCGTTACATTTCTCCGGATGTTCAATTGAACACGAACGTATATTATATGAACTATAAGGATCAATTGGTGCTTACAGGTGAGCTGAATGATGTAGGTGCTCCATTGAGGGCCAATGTAGGGGATAGTTATCGTTTTGGATTAGAGATTGATGCTAACATCGCTTTGGGAAGTAAATTTTCAATAAATCCTAATATGGCTTTGAGCTCAAATAAAAATAAAGAGTTCGTTTTTCAGAGGGATGGGGTGTTGCAGGATTTGGGAAGTACCAATATCGCATTTTCACCTGATATTATATTAGGAAACAGAATTTCGTACAGCCCAAAGGAGGAATTACAGATTTCCTTGTTGAGTAAATATGTGGGCAAACAGTACATGGGCAATATAGATGCTAAAAGTTCAATGCTGGACGCCTATTCTCAAACCGATTTTAACGTGCAATATGTTATTGAAGTAAATTCAGTGGTTAAGAGCATTACCTTGTCGGCATTAGTGAATAATATATTCAATGCCAAGTATGTTTCAAACGGGTATTTCTATACCTATGACGATACGTGGTCAGGGCCTGGGACTACAACCATTGAGGGAGCTGGATATTATCCTCAGGCGGGCACCAACTTTTTATTGGGAGCTACTATTGATTTTTAGTCCAAGCAGCTAAAAAAAGCTGCTGGTTGTCAAATCGGGCACGGTCGAGATTTTCATGCTTTATAATTAAGCTCATCTCGATTGAGCCCGATTTGACATTTCTAGATAATGGACCAATCCTAACATGATTTCCTGAAATAACGACGAAGGGGCAATTTGTCTTTTTTTTGAGTTCCTTTTTTTGCATTGGCTTCAAAATTGTATTTTCACGCCGATTTTAAAAAATCAAAACCCGAACCAATTTTTAATTGATAAGACACGTATTTAATGACCATAGGCCAAGTACTCAGAAAGAAATCGCATATTCTTGTCGCATTTGTAATAGGACTTACCGCGGTAAGTTGCGGAGAGGAAAAACAAGTTTGCGCTCCGCAAGTTCCTTCCGATACCTTTCGACAATGGAACGATTCCCTTGTTGAATCATTGAATTGGCCATCCGATATTCAAGTGAACGGATTCTCAAGAGCAGATATAACTCCTAGTCCTGCATGTTTGGCCGTAGCGCCCAATGGAGATGTTTTCGTGGGGGTCGACATGATAGGGTCTTTGGGGAAAGACCCATATAAAGGGAGTATTGTTAAATTGGTGGATTGCGATAACGATGGATTTATAGATTCCCATTCTATTTATGCATCCGTTGATAATCCGAGGGGAATCCTTCCGATAGGCAATAAACTTTACGTCCTCCACACTCAATTTTCAGAAGAAACGGGTAAAGCCACTGGAATGGATCTAGTGGTATTTGAAGATGAAAATCAGGATGGCAAAGCTGATGGGCCATCTAAACCAATCCTAGAACATATCAGTTCGCCAAAATTCTTGCAGAGCCGGGGTACTGATCATGCTACCAATGGTATTCAAATGGGAATAGACGGCTGGATTTATATTGCGGTAGGTGATTTTGGTTTTCATGGGGCCATAGATCGCGAAGGTACTGAACTTACCATGTTAGGCGGTGGTGTTTTGAGGGTCAGACCAGATGGTACCGAAATGGAAGTGTATACTCATGGTCTTCGAAACATCTATGATGTGGCCATTGATCCTTATATGAATATTTTTACAAGAGGCAATACCAATGATGGCGGAGGGTGGAATATCCGTTTTATACATCAGATACAATCAGGGGAATATGGGTACCCTGTATTGTTTAAGAATTTTACGGATGAAATACTTCCAGCCCTTGTCGATGTAGGTGGTGGGTCTGGAGCAGGATCACTATTCATGAACGACCCCAATTGGCCAGATAAATACAACAATGTACCCATGATGGCAGATTGGGGAAGGTCGCACTTGTATATTCATAGGGTAAGGGAAGATGGCCCCAGTTTTATGCAAAAGGAAGAAGAATTTCTTGGACTATCCCAAATTACTGATTTGGACATAGATGCATCTGGAAGAATATATATGTCGGCTTGGGATGGTGCCGGGTATTCTGGCAGCCCTGATAAGGGGTTTGTAGTAAGAGCGGTTCCTCAAGGATGGCAATACAAGCCTTTTGCAGATTTGGAAGAATTATCAGAAAATGAACTGGCCACTCTCTTAACGTCTGAAAGTGCAAAAATAAGATTGCATGTTCAACAGGAATTGTTAACCAGAAATAAGAAAAATGCCTCAGAAGCGGTCTGGAAAATTGCTTCGGATATAAGTTTGAGATTAGAAGCCCAGGTTGCAGGGATATTTACATATGCTCAAATCGCTGGTATTGAAGGAATAGAAGACTTAGTATCTCTTACTAAGGATTCCAGTACTCGTGAATTTGCATTAAGGGCCTTGGCCGACCGTAAATCGAATATTTCAGATGTTCCTTTGGAACCATTTCTTAAAGCACTAAAAGATTCTTCTGAAAGGGTAAAAGCTGTGGCCATAGTTGGGTTAGGTAGACTTGGAAATAAAGCGGCGATTAGAGAATTATTAAAAGTGCCTGTGCCGACAGCTTTAAACGCTCCAGAAAAAGGTGTTGAAGGCCCACATGCAACGCCTAATGCAAACGTGATACTTCCCCATTTGGCTGTTCGGACCTTATTAAAATTAGATGGTGTTGAAGAAAGTGTTGAGGCCTTGGGCACTAGACAATCGAAATTGGCATTGTGGACCCTTAGGCATATGCATAATACCACCGCTGTAAATGGCCTTATAAAAACCTATAAGAAAACAGACGATGACGATTTAAAAAAAGAAATACTTACCACTATTTCGCGCCTATATAAAAAAGAGGCTCCCTATGATGGGTCTTGGTGGTGGAGTACGCGTCCTGACACTCATGGCCCATATTATAAGGGAATTACATGGGAAGGTTCTGGAATAATCAAGGAATTCTTGGTTGATGTATGGGAAAATACAAATACCAACGGGAAGGACTTCTTCTCTGATTTAAATGCCAGACATCGCATGGGAATCATCCAATTTGGTGGAGATGAGCCAGGCGTAGAAGTTGCCGATTCGGAAGCACAGGTGGATTTGGAAAAAATAAAGAACAAAAAAGGACAAATAGGAAAAAGCTCGATAGAAGACATTATGTTGGCCATGGCAAAAATCAAAGGGGACGCTGAACTTGGGGAAAAACTATTCACACAACAAGGTTGTGTGGCCTGTCATAGTATTAAAAAAGAAGAGCTCATGAAAGGGCCATTTATGGGGCAGATAGGGTCTATAATGAACCGTGAACAGATTGCAGAATCTATCCTTAAGCCCAATGCCTCTATCTCCCAAGGATTTGCTTCAGTCCTTATTGGCACAAAAGACGGCAAGTCTTATTCAGGATTTGTATCTGAGGAGTCCGCCGAAAAACTGATTATTCGGAATATAGTGGGGCAAGTGTCAACCCTTAAAATAGAGGATATAGAAAAGCGAGAGGAATTGGAGAATTCAATGATGCCAGCCGGACTTGCAAATTCTTTGTCTTTTGAAGAGTTTGCCTCCCTAATTACGTTTTTGCACCAACAGAAATAGAAAATTCTTAAAGGCGTGGATGATGATATATTAAATTGGTATAAAACCGGTCTGTCCCTAGAATGATTTAATTTTAGAACAGCTAGTTTGGTATATCCTTAAAAAGCAATAGCTTTCTCATTTCACAACTAAATTATATGGTCAAAACTGAAACAATCAAATGGGGTATTATAGGATGTGGAAATGTAACGGAAGTTAAAAGCGGTCCCGCTTATCAAAAGGAAGAAGGCTTTGAAGTATTGGCGGTTATGCGGCGTAATAGGGAGAAGTTAGAGGACTATGCGAAACGACATAAAATTCCAAGGTTTTACACCAATGCAGATGATTTAATCTATGATAAAGATATAGATGCTATTTATATTGCTACCCCGCCGGATTCCCATAAATTCTATGGTCTTAAAGTGGCAGAAGTAGGTAAGATATGTTGTATCGAAAAGCCAATGGCCTCGAGTTATGCAGACAGTTTAGAAATCTATAACGCCTTTAAAGGAAAAAATATCCCTTTATTTATTGCCTATTATCGGCGTTCCTTGCCTCGATTTAATAAAATAAAACAATGGCTAGACGATGGTGTAATTGGAGAAATACGTCATGTTCGATGGCATTTATCAAAGCCACCTAATCAACTGGATATAGGCCAAGGGTATAATTGGAGGACGGATGCAAAGATTGCGCCCGGGGGTTATTTTGATGATTTGGCCAGTCATGGACTGGATTTATTTATCTATTTACTTGGAAATATTGTAGAAGCCTCTGGTATTGCCACAAACCAATTGGGATTGTATACCGCCAAGGATGCCATTATTGGTAACTGGTTACATGAAAATGGGGCTACAGGACAAGGAAGCTGGAATTTTGGATCGCATCAGCGGGAAGACAAAGTGGAAGTTTTTGGAAGTACGGGTAAAATAAGTTTTTCCATTTTCAATGAAGAACCAATAATCCTTGTCAATTCTAAGGGTGAGGAAAAACTCGAAATTCCCAATCCAATACATATTCAAGAATTTCATGTGTCTAACATGAGGAATCATTTGATAGGAACTAAATCCCATCCTTCATCAGGAAGTTCAGGACTTCATACTAGTTGGGTCATGGATAAAATTTTGGGAGTTCTTTAGCTTTTTCACCTATTTGTTTTTCTATTGTATTGGACACTTAAAGATATCCGAAATTCCATTTTTAGGAAATTATGATTAAAACGAATATTTTTATGGTACCATATGAAATACAGACATTCAATGAAAACCTATCTAATCTTATTTTTTACTGTTCTAACATTTTCTTCTTGTAAAGAAAATAATGATTCAACGTCCCAAGTAATTCAGGATAATAGTTCAAAGGAATTCCTGGAGATTCCATGTGATATCATTTTGGATAAAGTAAGGGGCGGAGTTCTAGGCCAGATTATAGGGAATCTAAACGGGCTTCCGCACGAATTTAAATATGACGTTGAACCCGGAAATGTGACGGACTATGTACCCTCATTGCCGGACGGGGCTTTTACGGATGATGACACGGACATTGAATGGGTATATATCAACCATATGCAAAGCGCCAATGAACTGTTCCTTGATTCTGAACAACTGGCTGACATTTGGAAAACATCCTTCAATCAAAGAATATGGTGTTCCAATGGTTATGTCAGGCGATTGTTGGATATCGGGATACATCCTCCATATACAGGCAGCATTGCCCTTAACCCATGGGCAGAATTCAATATATCGGGCCAGTTTATTTCGGAAACCTTTGGATTAATATGTCCTGCAATGCCACAGTCTGCGGCAAGGCTGGGTCTCAATTACACCCATGTTACGATTGGGGCCGAACCCGCACAAACTACCCAGTTTTATACCACAATGATTGCCATGTCCTATGTGGAAAATGATATTAACAAGTTGTTGGAAGCAGGATATGGGGTTTTGGATCCCAATAGTAAAATAAGAACCATTATTGACGACATAAAGAAATGGCATAAAGAAAACCCTGAAGATTGGCGCAAGACCCGAAGACTACTTCGTGATAAATATACGCAAGCAGGAGGATCTCGTAGAGACAATAACGGATATGAACTGATTACGGGTGCTACAGTTGCGGCCATGCTATATGGCAAGGGAGATTTTGTCCAGACCTTGCAAACTGGCTTTAATTATGGTTGGGACTGCGATAATGTTACGGCCACAATGGGGACTATGATTGGGACCATAATGGGATACAAACAGATGATGTCTCAAGGATGGGATATACTTGATAGGTATCAAAATATATCTAGGGATGGAATGCCCGAAGACGAAACCATAACGTCCTTTGCTGATAGGGTATATGCCAACATGGAACAAATGATTCTTAAAAACGGGGGTAAAAGAGAGATTAGAGACGGACAATGTTATTGGTTGATTCCCGTCGAAGAACCAGGAATGGTAGAAGAATTGCCCTCAATAGAAGGTGAGCGAGCTATACTTGTAGAAACACTAAGAGCTGACATCCAGGAGGGAATCGCAGACCCAAAGACAAAGAAAGATCAAGCACGGGCCGTATATTTATCGGTCTGTTTGGATATTGCCACAAAAATGAGCGAAAAATATCCTGAAAAATGGCAGCACGCGAAAAAAGTGTTCAATGAAACCTGGAAGCTTAAACAGCAGATATTTCACGATGAGGACGGTGATTTTCCTTCCATAAAACTCCTGAGAAAGAAATTCATTGCGGCAGGAATCGTACCTGAGGAAGAGCGAATCGACCTAAAAGTAGTTTGGCAAGAGGATGAGTTGTTTATGAGTCCAAAGGAGGCAATGGCCCTTGATCCAAAGGATTATCAAAACCCTTACCAATTTAAAAAAGATTAAAGGTAAGACTCAAGGCCGTGTTGGGACTGTGAGATCTGGAGCCTGTAAGCTTCTTTGAAAGGGAGATACAATTGGAGTTAGAATTCACATATTGTCAATTATAAACACTGAGAATATTACCTCCGAAGTTTGTTCGATATTCCAACATATCATAATAACGCTTGCCATCATCAGGTCTGTTTAGCAGCTGTCCTGTAAAGAGACTGTATTCGTAATCCTCACAAGAACAAATAGCTGTCTGGCTATTAAGCTCCATAGTGGAACAATCATTGGGTGCATGGTTGGGACAACTGGCCTCAAATGCCCTAAACTGGTTAAAGCCAGAGTTGATAACAAAAACCCCAGCTGTACCAATACCTTGAGACCCCACATAAATGGTATTTCCGGTATTGGTTAAGGGACTGTATAAGGGCAAGTTCAAATTCATTTCAAACCTAAAACCTATCTCTTGCAAATACGGATTACGGTTAGTATTGTCGGTATCGCAAGATACCATCATGACCATCAATAATAAACCAAAAATACGGCCCATAATACCTTTTCTAATTATTGAAACTTCGACAAAATTGAGCATAAAAAACGTATATTTGTGTTAAATCCTCGTCAAAAACCTGTATTTGAACATGGTGGAAGTAGAGGATTTTGCTATTTATTAAACGACGAAGTTATGAGTAACGTATCTTATTACACGGCAGAAGGGTTAAAAAAATTAAGGGATGAGTTGAGTCAGCTTAAAGATGTTGACCGCCCTAATGCCTCGCAAGCAATAGCCGATGCACGGGATAAGGGGGATTTATCCGAGAATGCGGAGTATGATGCCGCAAAGGAAGCTCAAGGATTGTTGGAATTGAAAATTTCGAAAATGGAAGAAACCATGGCCAACGCAAGGTTGATTGATGAATCACAATTAGATACTTCCAAAGTTTTGGTGCTATCAACTGTGAAGTTGAAAAATCAGACCAATGGTATGGAAATGAAATATACGTTGGTAGCTGAAAGCGAAGCTGATTTGAAAACGGGAAAGATTTCTGTAAGTTCACCAATAGGAAAAGGGTTGCTAGGAAAGGAAGTTGGCGACGTTGCTGAAATAACCGTGCCCAATGGAACCCTTAAATTTGATATTTTAGAAATAACAAGAGCGTAGAGAGCAATAAATCTTTATATTTAATCCTATCAAGAAATTGATAGGATTTTTTTGTTTAATAAATGTCTGATTCCAATGCCAAGTATCTTTACTAGAATAATAGACGGTGAAATTCCTTGTTACAAAATAGCTGAGGACGAAAGTTTTTTTGCTTTCTTGGATATTAACCCCAATGCAAAAGGGCATACCTTATGTATTCCCAAAAAAGAAATTGACAAAATCACGGATTTGGATGAGGAGACTTATCTAGGTCTAATGGCATTCTCAAGAAAGATAGGTAAGGCTATCGAAGCATCCATTAAATGTAAACGTGTGGGCATGACTGTAATTGGGCTCGAAGTTTCTCATGTTCATGTTCATCTGATTCCATTAAATGAAATGAAGGAAGCTACATTTCAACACAAGGTGTCTCTATCATCGAAAGAATTTGAAGCAATAGCAAAGAAAATCCGTTCTAAAATTGAATGATTCCGATGTTGAACAGATATACGCCTGCACCTACAGATATAATCAAAGAGACCAGTAATATATAAAATAATGAGGTGAATTTTAAGGAGGGTTTCTTAGGGATAACCATTTTTTGATAATATTCGAAAATACGTTCAATATCCTCCGTCCAATTCACTGGATAGATCAAGGAGTCGCATTTGTTGCATTTAATCTTATGACTAACCTCATTCGTGATCCTGTCAAAAAACCTACCGTATTTATGTTTTTGGCAAAAAGAGATTTTCAAATCCTGATTATAACATTCAGGACAATTGTTGGTTAAATCCGCTTCCTTGATTACTACTAATTTTTCCCTCGTCATGGTCTAACTTACTTTTAATGATATCTGCATTATAGTTCCCTCCTTTCCGGAGGAGAGTACCTTTATTTTTCCTTGATGATATTCCTCGACTATTCTTTTCACTAGTGAAAGACCTAGACCCCAACCTCTTTTTTTCGAGGTTACTCCCGGCATGAATATGTTCTTGTAATTGCTTTTAGGAATACCGGCCCCGGTATCGGTCACTAATATGTTCACATATTTTCCAGCCGGAATAATGTCTATGGCAATATTCCCTTTACCCTTCATGGCATCGATTCCATTTTTTACAAGATTTTCAATAGTCCAATTATACAAGGAGCGATTAAGGAACACAGAAAGGTTTTCAACCTTTGAATTGAACGAAAATTGAATCAGTTTTGAACTTCTTAGCTTAAGGTATTCATAAGCTTCTTGGGTCTCTATTACAATATCGTGCTCCTTGAGTTCGGGTAACGAGCCTATTTTGGAAAATCGTTCGGTTATGGTTTCCAAACGAACAATATCCTTTTCTATTTCTTTGGTTATTTCGAGACTTATACTCTCGGTTTTCAGAATTTCGTTCCACCCTAAAAGCGAGGAAAGCGGAGTTCCTATCTGGTGTGCCGTTTCCTTTGCCATACCTGCCCAAAGTTTATTTTGCTCGGATGCCTTATTGGTCTTAAAGAAAAAGAAAATGACTGTTCCGAAGAGTAAAATAATTAGCAATAATGCAATGGGGTAGAACTTCAACTTATTCAGTACCTCTGAATTGCCATAGTATAAGGTGGCCAGATGTTCACCTTGTTGATCAATGGAGATGGGTGTGTTTTCGTTTTGGAATAGTCGTATACTAGTCTGGATGAATACGGAATCCTTTACTTTTTCTTCAGATATATTATTGGTCTTGATAGAACCATTCTTATTGACCAAGATCATAGGTGTTGAGGTATTGTTTCGGAGAACTTTAATGGTTAGGTTACCCATATCTACATCCTCGGAATACTGAAGAAGTTCTGATTGGGCCGTTGCCCAGATTTCCATTTTAAGACGTTCCTCTTCCTTGAATTTTTTAAAAAAGCTATTAGTGTTCCACAGGATTAGGCTTACAATTGCGAATGCGACTGCAAGCAAAATGAAGTTAGAAGTGTTCTTTTTGGGATTAAAGTTCATCCAACGGTTTTCTTGTTTTAAAGATAACGTAAAATGTCAATAAATGGTGTGTAAGGTGCTAGAGGTCCTGTTTAGAATGCATAACAAATTGCCTACATTTGTAAAACTATGTCAGAGATTCTTTCGATACTTCCAAGTGAAATCCCAGCTCAGAGATTGCATGGGTATTGTATAGGTGCGGTTGGCCCTAGGCCAGTTGCGTTTGCAAGTACCGTAGATGAAGAAGGCCGGCCAAATGTAGCACCTTTTAGTTTTTTCGATGTATTTAGTGCACATTCGCCAATTTTGATTTTTTCGCCTGCGAGAAGGGTACGTGACAATACTGCAAAGCATATCTTGGAGAATGTGCTTAAGGTCAAGGAGGTTGTCATTAACATTGTCAATTACGATATGGTTCAACAAATGTCCTTGTCAAGTACTGAATACCCTAGAGGAGAAAATGAATTTATGAAAGCCGGACTTACCATGTTGGAGTCAGATTTGGTAAAACCCTTTCGCGTTGGGGAATCGCCGGTACAGTTTGAATGTAAGGTAAATAAGGCAGAACCTTTGGGGAAAGAAGGTGGTGCGGGAAATTTAATTTTTTCAGAAGTATTGAAAATACATAAAAACGCCTCCGTTTTGGATGATAGGGGGAATGTTAGGCAATGTAGAAAAACTACAATCGCAAATCGAGGTCGATACGTTTGTGAGTAGTACTAAGGGTATTGGGTTTTTACTCAAAACTATGGATAAGGATAAATTGCATCGTAAAGCCCAAGAATAATTAACCAAAAAAGAAATCCTTTCAGCTTGGAAGATATTGTTGGCAAAATGAAGCGTATACAATTATTTGAATTTGAAGATATTAATTGGTTTCCCGGTTGGTTGCGGGTTTGCATGACCAACTTAATAGTTGTACTGCAGAAAATGATGGGTATTCCAGAGGTTTTGGCAGATTTGATTGCAGGTGTTTTGAAGAAAAAGGACCTTTCAAGAATTGTTGATTTAGGTTCTGGGTCGGGAGGGGCTATGCCAGAAGTATTGGAGTCTCTTCACAGAAATCCGGATTCAGGGAATGTTGAACTTGTTATGACGGATTTGTTTCCTAATTCGGAAATGTTCAAAAAATTCAATGCCATTGAGGAAAATAAAATTAGATATAATGAAACCTCAGTTGATGCCACTAATATTGCCATTGCCCCGGAGGGGCTAAAAACCATGGTCAATTGCTTTCATCATATGCCTCCAAAAAAAGCAAGGGCCATTCTGGAATCCGCCCAAAGAGCCAATCAGCCATTATTGGTGTATGAGATGGGTGAGAATAATATACCATTGTTGGTTTGGTGGTTGTTATTGCCAATTTCGTTGACCATACTTATTATAATGGTTCTTTTTATGACACCATTTGTAAAACCCTTAACTTGGCGGCAAATTGTTTTTACGTACTTGATTCCAATAATTCCGATGTGCTATGCTTGGGATGGCCAAGCGTCTTTACCACGAATGTACACCCTAAAGGATTTGGATGAGTTGTTGGAAGGATTGGGCTCAGAAAGCTATACTTGGGAAAAAGGGTATGCCAAAAAGAAAAACGGAAAAAAACAGGGAACCTATCTTTTAGGACTTCCAAATTAGATGAAAATAAACATAATACATTAACATAAAGCAAATTGCATAATTATTAAAATATGGAAGTACAAGGAAAAATTAAAGTGATAGATGAAACCAAAACCTTTGGAAACAACGGTTTTAGAAAAAGGGAAGTAGTCGTAACGACTGAAGAACAATATCCACAGCATA
>JAGLKG010000330.1 GCA_023141835.1 Maribacter sp.
TGATTCTATGCTTAAGAGACTGTTTCTAGTACCTTGAAAAATCTAATCTTGTTGGGATATTGGTTTCTGTCCCAAAAGATAGCTTATGACAAATCCGTAAGCGAAATTTGAGATACCTACCTCGAAACTATGACCAAATCGAATATAGGCTGGCATAAGTTCGTTAGGTTGGATTAAGGGAGCTATACCGCCAAAAATGGCAAATATAAGGCCTATGAATACTGCTTTTTTTAGCTGTGAAAGGATTGACGAGCGTAGAATAAGTACGGCAACGGCAATGAAAATGAAACCTCTAAGGAATAATTGGGTTTCAAAGACCAAGGCTGGACTTGGAATTTTACTCTCATAAAATTCCATTATTTCTGGATACACCTTAATTAAAATGAGTCCGGCAGTGATATAGAAAACCAGATAGAGCACATTGGCTGTTAATATTCGCCAAATCCAACTAAAAATGGATAAGGGAACAATTTTTTGGCTACTGGCAATTTTGGTTTGGTCAAATACATTAACGAAAAGCAGGCAAAATATGAGGGCCACCATAAACCCTTTTAATATATCAGTAAGGGTTTGCTGTCTGTCAGTAATATTAAAAATATAGGCTTCTATTAATATATTGAAATGACCTATCAAAAAATAGATTAGAAAGGTGGCAATGGCAAGTCTAAACCCTGAATAATGGGAGTGAACAATGTAATAAGCAAGTAACAGGCATATTAAAAAATTGGAAAGAACACCCCATAAAAGATGGGCCATATCTTGTGAATAGCCCATAAAGAAATTGGCTATTGCAAATATTAAAGTTAGTACGACGGCACCAATCGCCGATTTAAGGAGCAAATTCTTTGTTTTCATGATTGTGGATTTATGTATGTTTTATGTTTTTTTTGATTGATTTATGGTAGTTATGGCCATTTTACACCATTTTAAGGTGGCTCTTGCCGAAGAAAGACCATGCTCAAAGGCCAATCGACCATGAAGGGGGAGGTCGTTTTTCTCTCTAGAATGAAATGCGTCAAGTTCAACAATATAGATCTTGAGGGAATCCCGAAAGGATTGGAGAAATTTTAAAGTCTGTTTCTTGTTCAGGAGTTTGTCCATAAAGGCAAACCGGAGTAAAAGCTCTTCACTTTTCTTGGCGACATCTTCGATAGTAATAGGTTTTAAAAACCAATTCTTAAGAGCATTCTGCCCTTTTGACGTATAGTCGAATCTCGTCTTGGTACTGCCTTCTACTTTGGTTTGAATAACCAGTCCTGACTTTTGTAACCGTTTCAATGCGGGATAAATAGCTCCTGGACTGCTTGAGTAATTTCCAAGCGCGGTAGTCTCGAACTGCTTTCGTATCCCATAGCCTGATTGTGATTTCTGGTGTATGAGTCCAAGAATTGCGTAATCTAATGATGTTATTTTTATAAGATCCATTTTACAAATGATACGATTCGTACTGTAAAAATAGTACGAATCGTACTAAATTGCAAATATATAAAGGAAATATTTTATTATTTCAGTGAAATAGGACACTTCGCATGCTTTATTTAGTCAATTCCCTCGGCGTAAATAGTCTTGATTTTAAGAATATGGTTGGAATTCAGCTATGAAAAAGCAATTTTTTGTACCATGAATAGGAAGTTCAGTTAATTTTCTTTTCACATTCTTAGAGACTGTTTTGAATTCTATGATTAGAATTTGTATAGGCCAT
>JAGLKG010000331.1 GCA_023141835.1 Maribacter sp.
GCAAAAAGAGTCATAGAAAAACAATTGATAGAATTCAAAACAGTCTCTAAGTAATTCCAAGTCATATCCGGTGTTCAAAAAACTCTAGGTCCTTTGGCCGAACGTACAGGAAATCAGTTACGCAGATAGGTCAAATCCAAAAAAGTCTGAACAAATACCTATCTTTAGGAAAACTAATAATTCCCAATCATTTTTAAAAAAAATAAATGAAACGTACATTACTTTTTCTGACCTGTTTGGTCGCTTTTGGAACCATCCAATCCCAAGATTTACATCATAAAGCCAAGGCTTTTCTAAAATCCCTAACGCCAGAACTTGAGTCCCAGGCCCATTTTACGTTGACCGATGAGGAACGTTTTAACTTCAACTATGTACCCATGGAACGTAAAGGACCCACTTTGAACGATTTTAACGAAAAACAAAAGCTGGCAGCATTGACCTTGCTTCAGGCTTCTTTAAGTAAGGAAGGATATCGTAAAACTTCCGAAATCATGAAGCTAGAGAGTGTACTTCGTATTTTGGAAAACAATTCCCGTAAAAAGGCTGATGGTTCCCCTGGGCGCGACCCCCTCGATTACCATTTCTGCATTTTTGGAGATCCCGCCCCAGATACCTTTTGGGGATGGCGTTTTGAAGGACATCATTTGTCACTCAATTTTGTGGCTTCTGAAGGTACTTTGGTTGCGTCGACACCAACATTCTTTGGAACCAATCCTGCGATTATAAAAGAAGGGGAACACAAAGGGAAAGAGGTTTTAAAAGTAGAGCGGACCCTAGGTTTTACCTTGGTCAATTCTTTGAATCCCCAGCAGTTGAAAACCGCTCGTTTTTCAGATACGGCTCCTCAGGAAATCCTTACGGCCAATAATCGTGAGGCTACGCAATTAACCCCTATGGGTATATCCTATACCGATCTTACCGCCGATCAGCAAGCCACGTTGATGAAATTGCTGAATATGTTTATAGACAATTACGAATCTGGCTTTTCAAAGGCGTTACGGACAAAAATTACCAAAGCAGGTATCGACAAACTTTCATTCGCTTGGGCCGGAGGCCTACAGTTGGGAACACCCCACTATTATCGTATCCAAGGACCTACCTTGCTCATCGAGTATGATAATATTCAAAATAATGCCAATCACGTGCATGCCGCAGTGCGGGATTTAACCAATGACTTTGGGAAAGATGTATTGAAAGAGCATTATCAGGAACATCATTAAGCAATCGAGATTGATATATGACGATTTTAGGGATTTGTCTTTGTGCATTTCCCTATTTGTCGTTTAAAACAACATGCATGAAAAAAATTGGTATGATCGGGGGATTAAGTTGGGAATCCTCCCAGGTATATTACCAAATCCTAAATGAAAAGGTGAATGAAGCCTTGGGAGGATTTCATTCCGCCCGATGCATTTTGGAATCCGTTGACTTTGGTGAAATCGAAAAACTGCAGTCTAAGGATGATTGGGAGACGATGGATGAACATATGGCCGAAGCCGCCAAAAACCTTGAAAATGCCAAAGCTGAACTCATCATCCTTTGTACCAATACCATGCACTTGTGCAGTGATGCCATCATTAATAATGTAGGTATACCGTTTTTACATATCGCTAGAGAAACAGCTAAGCGAATAAAGGCTACCGGTCTTGAAAAAGTTTTGTTGTTGGGTACCAAGTTTACTATGGAAAGGGATTTTTTTAAGGATATCCTTCAAGATGAGTTTGGTATTAGGGTTGTAATACCGAATAAAGAAGATCAAAACCTGATCCATAATGTTATCTACCAAGAATTGGTTCACGGCAACATTATACCCCAATCAAAAGCGAACTATCAACAGATCATCTCAAAAATGATAAAGGAAGGTGCTGAAGGCGTAATACTCGGCTGTACCGAAATCCCTTTATTGATCAAAGCCTCGGATGTAGCGATTCCAATATTCGATACGACAAGAATTCATGCTGAGGCCGCAGTGCAGTTCGCTTTAAAATAAATATCGCCTATATTAGAGCTAATTATGGACCAGTCAGCTGATTACAATCAAGAAACTGCTGAACATTACGCGGCTTATAGGCCCAGTTTACACCAGTATATTCTAAAAAAATGCCTGTACCCTAAAAGTACATTTTCCTTGGGGTTGGACATAGGTTGTGGTGCAGGTCAATCAGCTCTGGCTTTGGTCCATTTTTGTACAAAGGTCATCGGAATCGACCCGAGCAAAGATATGCTTCAAGAGACCATACCACATGCCAAGGTTACGTATGCACATTGCAATGGAACGGATTTATACTTTCCGGACAATTGCTTTGATGTCATAACCTTTGCGGGTTCGCTATACTATGCCAAATCACAGGAACTCTTGAACGAAACTTTACGTGTATGCAATTCTGAAGCAAGAATCATCATCTATGATTTCGAAATCCTGCTGGATGAAACTTTTAACAAATTGGGGGTTATTCCACCTTCCGCCGAGACTATAAACTATAATCATGCTGTAAATTTTTCAGGCTTGAACGAAAGGCATATCAACCTTCGTAAAAATGGTACTGAAAAAAAAACATTGGAAATCAATACTGAGAACCTGGCCCATCTCTTGCTTTCTGATAACGATCACTATACCTTGCTGAACCATAAGTTTGGGGAAACCGACCTCTTTTCAAAGTTAGTCACACAACTTAATCAATTGGCTCCAAAAGAGACTACGCACCAAGTACCTGCCCAACTGTACTTTAGCGTCTATTGGTGTGCAAAAAAGTAATTTATTCGTCAAAAACTGGAATCTAAGGGATTCTACCCAACTCCTACTAATAATTACACTTGGAAGTGGTCAAACTTTCAGTCAATGAGGGCATATTCCTTCTGGCTGGCATCCAAAAGCTGCAAAGAAGCCACTTCCCCAGCCCCCAAAAACCGGTAACGGAAACCTACGATATTTCCTAATGAAGCATTGTAATGCCCCGTAAATACGGTTTCATCTTCGATGGAAATCTTTACGTTTTTGTTTTTAACATCCACTTCTATATTAGTGAAATTGGATAGATCCGTACCAAATCCGGAAAGATCGTTTTCTTTGCCACTTAGATATACATCGTTCATCATTATACCAATCTCGGACACACAACCAGGAATTGTAAACGGAATCATCAGCGCACCTTTGGTGCCCAAAACCACCAAAACGGTTGTTTGGCAAACGGACCACTTGTCGTTGTAGGTATTACGAAAAGTGGTATGCAGCACAAAGTTGTCACCCGACAATTCCCCGAAATTATAGACATAGTGAAAAGACGAGATCAAGGGTTTTTCGCTAGATGCTATTTCGATGATGGCAGCTCCCGGCAACATCAAATTTTGCTCCTGACGTATGTGTGATTCATCAAAATATTTGGGAATGGGCTCATAATCTATGGTGCCCAGCCAGCCTTCACTTTTTATAAAAAGGTCGTGTTCTTTTTTGATATCCCCTTCCACCAAAAGCTTGGCTCTAAAATACCCTGGAAAGTAATATTGTCCCGTAGCTCTAGACTGGTTTGGTTTTAATTTTATGGTCTTGGTCGGGTCCCAAAACTGTTGGATGTAAATGCTATCGGATTCCAACCCCTTCAAGTCCAGATCAAAAACGACCGAATTTGGCAATCCTTTGGCAATGGGCCTGCTTGAAAACTCAACGACCGAAAAATCAAATTTCAAAAGTGTATCGGTTTTGACCCCAATGGCTGCATACATAGAAATGAACAACACAGCAATACCCACAGCATACAAAAAAAGCCTTCGCTGGTTGCTCGATTGTGTCGCAATTTTAGTTCGCCCCTGTCGGGTCTCTGTCTTGTTCTTGAAATCCCGCCAATTGGCATAGCCTGCAAATTGGGCCAATACGTTCAGGGTACTGATGCTCGGTGCACTTTTATAATTTACCTTGCCCCAAACTCGTTTTAGGGTTGTGGGACTCAACAGTATTTGGGTCTCCTTTTGGATAGTTTCACTCAACTCAACAAATACCTCACTGTGCCATTCCCCTGCAGGACCCCAGCCTAGCTTCCCCTCTATTTGAAGCAGGCATTTTTGTACGAGTTTATGTTCCTTATATATTTTCATGACACTTAACAAAAGTCTTGAAAAAAAATGGTGTGCACAACATTGAATGGCTTTGCATAAACTTGTTTCGGATAAATCCCAAGGTCTTTTGACCTTTACGAAAAATAAAATGTATGAAACCCAAAACACACTATTGGTTACTATTGATTGTTATAGCACTTGGCATACAAGAAATGTATTCACAAAATGTCATCCCTATGGATACCACCCATTGGGAAATTACTACTAAATCCTATGTACTTGAAAATTACAAAGGTAAGGAGTCTATATATATTCAAGGAGGCGCAATTATCCTTAAGGATCGGAAGTTCTTGAACGGCACTATCGAGTTTGATATGTACTTGAAGGAAACTCCTATGTTTCCTGGAGTTATCTTTAGGGCCAACAATGACTTTAAAGACGCCGAAGAATTTTACTTAAGGCCTCATTTATCAGGAAAACCGGATGCCAACCAAGCCACTCCCACTGTAAAGGGTGTTGCCCCTTGGCAACTCTACTTTGGTCCAAAATATTCATTCCCCTATTCCTATAATTATGAGGGTTGGACTCACGTTAAGTTGGTTGTTCATGGCGATCGGGCCCAAGTATTTTTGGACCATTCCAAAAAACCAAACCTGTCTTGGAAGCTGTTTCATACGACCAAGGAGGGCAGAATAATGATTAGAGGAGGAAGTACGGCCATACATATTGCTGACGTTGTGGTCAATGAAAATGAGCATACCTTGGTCGATTTCCAAGCCGGGGAGCGCAAGCCCCTTGAAAACTTGATCCAGGAATGGGAGGTATCGGACAAGTTTGAAGAAAAATTATTGAACAACGCCAATGGCCTTACATCCCTTATCAATACCCGAAAGTGGCAAGGTAAAATAACCGTGGAAGAAGGTACCGCCGCCAACATATCACGACAACAAGAGCTTCGCGACGGGAAACCAGGAAATACGGTATTTGCCAAAGTAGAACTAAAATCCAACAAGGATCAATTGGCCTTTCTGGAGTTTGGGTATAGTGATCGAGTGGTGGTTATCTTCAACGGCCAGCCCCTATATCGCGGCACCAATAGATGGCGGTCCAGGGACTATCGTTATTTGGGAACTTTAGGTCTTTTCGATGGAGCCTACCTCAACCTAAAAAAAGGAAAAAACACGCTCTTATTAGCCGTCTCCGAAGATTTTGGTGGATGGCTCGTTACGGGAAGAATCCGTAAACCGGATGGCTCTATCCTAGAACTGAAATAATCGCCCTGGACAAATAGCCTAAAGGGCTGACTCTCATTATTAAATAATACATCATGAAAAAAAAGAACAGTTTAATCAGTCTTATCATCATTGTACTACTAGGTGCACCCTTCTTACCGGCTCAAGATATGCTAGTGGCCACAAAGGTCAGTCAAAGAGCCAGTGTCATCCAACGCATTGGCACTACTGATGTCACCGTAGTTTATCACAGCCCCTTGGCCAAAAACAGAAAGATCTTTGGAGGTATCGTTCCCTTTGATTTCGTCGTAGATGGCATTGAATATCCTTGGCGAGCCGGATCTAATGAAAATACCACGATTGAATTTACACACGATGTCACCATTCAGGGACAACCGCTTCCCAAAGGCAAATACGGATTACATATTTATGTCAAAGAGAATGAATGGATCTATATTTTTTCTAACAAGGCAGACAACTGGGGCAGTTTTTCTTATAACAAAGAAGAAGACGCCTTACGGGTAACTGCCAAACCCAAAAAAACAAATTATCAAGAATGGTTGAGTTATGAATTTGTAAATCGAGAGCCCGAATCGGTCATTTTAGAACTGCACTGGTCCAATGTTAAATGTACCATTAAAATTGATGTGGATGTAACATCAAATGTATTGACCGATGTAAAAAACAAAGAAGAAAAGACAAGTGATGACTATATTAAACTAGCGCAATTAACCTTGAAAAAAGACAATACCAAAATAGATGAGGCCCTTGAATATGCAGATCAATCGCTTGCCTTAGGTGAAGAGTTTCGAAATAAAATGCTTAAATCGGAGCTGTTGGCAAAAAAAGGCTTGCAAAAGGAGAGTGAAAAATTGAAACAAGAGGCCGTTTCCCTGGGCAAGGGCTTCCCCTATTATTACTACTACCCCTTAAGCTTTATGTTTTTGGAGGGAGAAAAGCCTAAAACCTTTAATCTGCTTTCTAAAATACTAAAAAAAGAACCCAAGAACTGGGTAGCGCATTTGGCTATGGGTGAATACTATATCAAAGACGGGAACCAAGAAAAAGCAACTTTTCATTTTCAAAAGGCACATGAATATGACAATGGTAAATCCAAGAACTACACCCGTTATATGTATTTGTCGAATACTTTGATATTGGAAAACTGATGGTTGGTCCAAAATGCCAATTATTTCATAAACTTGGGTGGAATGCAAGGGAAGCTCGTTAACTTTAACAAGAGTGCAATATAAAAGGGTGCACTTAAACTATTGAAAATCTATAGCCAAGAAAATACAGTCCGGTCGAGCGGAGTCGAGACCTTTTGCCTCGATTTTTTCAAAGATCTCTTGCCTTAAGCTTGTCTTGAGCGCAGTCGAAAGACTCGAGGTAACATTTTGTATGTTATACTGATGTATCGATTATCAATATTTTGGTATCGAACCTACCTTAACTTTAGTGAAAGCCATTGATGAAAAAACAACAATGAAAGTCAAATCCATAATTATCGGGATTATATTTGCTTCGCTAATCTTGGGCTGCGAAACCAAAGATTCGATTCATGGATTGAGTGCCTACAAAAACTTGGATAGTTTGGCCGTTTTCGCGCCCGAATTGGCGGTAAAAGGCAATACCTATAAAGGATCTTTTTCGGACGATTATACCCACTTCTACTATTTTAAGAAAAGTGATTCCGTATCAGAAAAATATATTCCCTACCAATCTCATTTTAAGAATAACCATTGGAATGCGGGAACAGGCATGCCTTATTACGATAAAGCCCAGTCCTATACCTACCAATTGAATATTCCTAGTTCGGACCTGCATATTTTCATTTCAAATCTGCGAACGACTCAGGACACTACGGCCCACCCCAATTATAATTTCTGGTCCGTATTAACCCCGAATGGCAATTGGGAGTCTCCAAAAGAGCTGGGACCCCATGATTTGGTACTTAACTATAATTCCCAGCCCTGTATCACCAGGGATGGTACCATCTATTTCACCTCCGACACGCCGGATTGGCGCACTACACTATCGTATAAAATGGATTTTGTAAACGGCACCTACCAAGAACCTACTTTATTTGAACCGGTAAACCATTGGCGCGAGAACAAGGATTGGATAGTCTATGAATATGTCATGGCTCCAGACAAGTCATACCTCATTGTCTGTATTCAGAAAAAAAATGGGCAAAAAAGACTAAACACCGATTTGTATATTTCATATCCTAAAAATGAAAAGTGGACGTTTCCTAAACCTCTGGGTTTTTCCGTGAATACCTCTGAAACCGAAAATTTCCCATATATAACCCCTGACAGTAAACACTTAATATTCACTAGGGCTTTCTCCCAATTTTATATTGTACCTATCAAACAATTATTGACAACAAAATAAACATGATGAAAACCATATACACCTTTTTGTCCTTATTTATTTGCTTTACACCTATCTATGGCCAAAACGAAAAAAAAATCATAAAGGAAGATAACGTTATCCATTTCACCACTTTTGGAACTGGGGATCCCATATTGATAATAAATGGAGGACCTGGAATGAATAGTGCAGGTTTTACATCTTTGGCCAAAAAATTGGGACAGAACAATATGGCAATCATATATGACCAAAGAGGTACGGGAAAATCAAAAATTCCTGAAATAGATGCGAATTCCATCACAATCGATGCCATGGTAAACGATATCGAAATAATCCGGAATTCCTTGAATATTAATCAATGGATAGTTTTAGGACATTCATTCGGAGGAATGTTGGGATCATATTATACGGCCAAATTTCCAGATAAGGTTAAAGGCTTAATCCTTTCTTCCTCTGGAGGCCTTACTATGGACTTGTTCAACAATCTCAGCATAGCTTCCCATATAACAGCCAAGGAACGAGACTCCTTAGCGTATTGGAATTCCAGAATCTCAAAAGGAGACACTACCTATTTTACGCGGTTACAGCGCGGAAAATATCTGGCTCCGGCTTATGTGTACAACAAAACACATGTACCCGTTATCTCCCACAGACTAACTCAAGGTAATCCAAAAATCAATGGGTTGGTATATCAGAATATGCGGAAAATCAATTTTGATTGCACCGAAGCCTTAGCGACATATAAAGCCCCTGTTTTAATCATTCAAGGCAGGCAAGATCTCATCCCCAAAAGTGTTGCATACTTTGCCCAGAACGTAATGCCCCAGTCCAAGGTGGTGCTTTTGGATAAAAGTGGACATTACGGATGGTTGGAACAGCCCAATTTGTATTTTAAAGCGGTACATCAGTTTTTATCTGCTTTTGAAGACACTGAGACAGTCGCTGACAAGCCTTAACGTCCAAAGATTATAATTGGGTAGGCGTACGACTTTACAATTCTATACCTTTAGGAATTCAACAACCGAAACGGCCGTATGTATAAAACCACGCTAATTGTTCTTTTCACCCTTATATGTTCCTGTAAACAGCAAAACAAGGAAAACCAAGTCCTGAAAACTGATGGTAGTGCAATTACAGACTCCCTCACCACCGTGCTACAGGAAGTCTACAATCGGGGACATATCAATGGTTTTTCGGTGGCCATCATTAATGATTCGGGCACTTTGTACACCAAAGGTTTTGGGTATGCAGATGTAGCAGCGCAAAAACCATATACCCAAAATACAGTGCAAAATATAGCTTCCATCTCCAAGACCTTTATAGGAGTATCGTTGCTCAAAGCACAGGAAATGGGAAAATTAAGCTTAGATGACCCCATCAACAACTACTTGCCCTATCAGGTAAAGAACCCGAACCACCCGAATGTAGCTATAACAATACGTCATTTGGCTACCCATACTTCTTCCATCATGGATACTGATTTTTATGGAAAGTCCTATGTAATGAAAGACACCATTCAACCTCAAGACAGTACAATTGTGAAGATTCCCGATTATTTCAATGGAGCAAATACTCGTATTCCTATGGCTGAATTCTTGGAAAAGACCCTGTCAACTAAAGGCATATGGCATCAAAAAGAAGGTTTTTTAGAACAACGCCCCGGAGAACGTTTTGAATATTCCAATGTGGGGGCGACCTTGGCGGCACAGGTATTGGAATTGGCCACGGGTGTATCTTTCCCAGAATTTACCCAGACCCATATTTTGAAACCCTTGGGTATGTCTGCCTCTGGCTGGTCTTTTGACTCCATAAATTTTGAAGACCATGCCCGATTGTATACAGAAACAAAGATCCCCCTCCCCTTTTATTCGCTAATCACCTACCCAGATGGCGGTTTTACCACATCTAGTACTGATCTGGGCAAATACCTCAACGAACTGATTAAAGGTCATTCTGGCCATGGCACCTTACTTGAACAAACCGGTTATCGGGAACTTTTCAAAAAACAATTACAGCCTTCTCATTTTGTAACTGAAGATCTAGAAGAGACTGCAGCCGATGAAAACAATGCCGGTATTTTTATGGGTTTTATGGACGATGGACTTATGGGCCATTCCGGGGGTGATCCCGGTATCTCCTCCCGGATGTTCTTTGATCCCAATAGTGGGTTAGGACGTATTTTAATTGTAAATACTGACCTCAACAAGGAAGGCTACCAAGAATTTTTGGCGCTGTGGGAGGTATTGGAAAATTTCGGAACGAAACTAAATCAATAACTTCTCAAATTCGGGTTCGATCATCCCATCGTATAAACGAAAACTGACTTAGAACAAAGCCTTTATTGCCTTAATTAAAGGCTTTTAGTAGATACAACAGTTTTTAATAGTATCTTACAATACCTCTTTTCTTCAGGTGTTAACTTTATGCTACCAACAGAGTGGCGAAAAGACGAATTCATTTTAGCCATACAAATTTATGAACTAAACATTCTATAATCTTGATCCAATTGTTGGTATTCATTGGACAAAAAAATAAAATGAAAAATCGGTGTTAAAACTCTTTAGATTATTGAAACTTCATTATGCAAAGCAAAATCAAAGGTCTGGTAGACCTTTGTTTGAGATAGCCGCTTGCGGATGTAATCAAATCAATACTAAACAAGCTTGATCAAGTTCTTCAGACATATTAG
>JAGLKG010000332.1 GCA_023141835.1 Maribacter sp.
TATAGAGCAGGAAGGAACCTATCCTTTGCCCGAAGCGCAATTGGATCGTTTTATGTTTGCCATAGAATTAAAATACCCTTCAATTGAAGAGGAAATAGAGGTTGTTAAAGCAACTACTTCAGATGAAACAACGAAAATAAATGCGCTATTCAACGCCGATGAAATTTTAGAGGTACAACACCTGATTAGACGAATCCCAGTGCCGGATAATGTCGTGAACTATGCCGTTACCTTGGTGAACAAAACGAGACCAAACCTTGAAACTGCCTCTGATTTCGTTAAGCAGTATTTAGACTGGGGAGCTGGCCCTAGAGCATCACAAAATCTTATTTTGGGGGCAAAGGCACATGCTGCGATTCGTGGCAAGTTCTCTCCTGATATTGAAGATGTACGGGCGGTAGCAATGGGGATTTTAAAGCATAGGATCATTAAAAACTATAAAGCTGAGGCAGAAGGTATAACGGAGGAGAACATTATCGAAAGATTGTTCTGACCATTCCAATTGCTGCTGGCCTTATTTTAAGGGTCTTTACCACGTTTTTTTCAATAGCTTATCAAACAAATTGCCAATTTCCCAAAATCGATGTAATCCTTGGACAAAAATTTTATTTGCCCCACGGATTTTCTTAATTTCGCTGAATTACTTTAACAATTAATACCTATCTAATGGCATTTGATATTGAGATGATTAAAAGTGCGTACGCCAACATGACGGAACGAGTGGACAAAGCTCGTGAAATAGTAGGCAAACCACTTACCCGGGCCGAGAAAATTTTATATTCCCATTTATGGGATGGCAATCCTTCCAAGGCGTTTGTTCGAGGCAAGGATTATGTTGATTTTGCACCAGATCGTATAGCATGCCAAGATGCGACAGCCCAGATGGCATTGTTGCAATTTATGCAGGCCGGTAAGGAAAAGGTTGCTGTGCCAACTACAGTTCATTGTGATCATTTGATTCAAGCTAAAAATGGAGCTGTTGCTGATTTAAAAGTAGCAAATAAAACAAGTGCAGAGGTTTTTGATTTTTTAGAATCCGTTTCAAATAAATACGGAATAGGATTTTGGAAACCAGGTGCAGGAATTATACATCAGGTAGTATTGGAAAATTACGCCTTCCCTGGTGGAATGATGATTGGTACCGATTCACATACCGTTAATGCCGGAGGCTTGGGAATGGTAGCCATTGGTGTAGGTGGTGCTGATGCTGTTGATGTTATGGCAGGAATGGCTTGGGAATTAAAGTTTCCAAAGTTGATTGGGATTAAATTAACAGGGAATATTTCGGGATGGACTTCCGCCAAGGATGTTATTTTGAAAGTTGCCGGTATTTTGACTGTAAAAGGTGGTACGGGGGCAATAATTGAATATTTTGGGGAAGGAGCCAAAAATCTTTCCTGTACGGGCAAAGGAACCATTTGTAATATGGGTGCTGAAGTTGGTGCAACGACTTCAACTTTTGGTTACGATGAATCCATGGAGCGGTATCTAAGAGCTACCGATAGAAGTGATATTGCTGATGCGGCAAATGAAGTAAAAGATTATTTAACCGCCGATTCAGAGGTTTATGATGATCCAAAGCAGTACTTTGATGAGGTCATTGAAATTAATTTGGATGAGTTAAGGCCACATTTGAATGGGCCTTTCACTCCCGATTTGGCGACTCCTATTGGTGAATTGGGAATAAAAGCCAAAGAAAATGGCTGGCCGATTCAAGTAGATTGGGGACTAATAGGTTCTTGTACAAACTCTTCTTATGAGGATTTGTCCCGCGCAGCGTCAATAGCTAAACAGGCTATTGAGAAAAAAATAAAACCAAAATCAGACTTTGGTATTAATCCGGGGTCGGAACAAATACGGTTTACCGCAGAGCGTGATGGACTCCTTCAAACTTTTGAAGAGCTTGGTGCGACGGTGTTTACCAATGCCTGTGGACCTTGTATTGGCCAGTGGGACAGAAGTGACCTTAAAGGAGACGAAAAAAACACAATTGTACATTCTTTTAACCGTAACTTTTCTAAAAGAGCAGATGGAAACCCAAATACCCATGCATTTGTAGGGTCACCGGAAATGGTGGCTGCCATTGCAATTTCTGGGAAATTGGATTTTGATCCAATGAACGATACTTTGATCAATGAAGATGGTGAGGAAGTTAGATTAGATGAGCCAATGGGCATTGAACTGCCGACCAAGGGCTTTGCCGTTGAGGATGCTGGTTATCTGGCTCCTGATGAAGATGGTTCGGGTGTTGAAGTAAAAGTGAATCCCACCTCAGAAAGACTTCAATTGTTGGATCCATTTATACCTATGCAACCGGAGCAATTACAAGGAGCAAAACTTTTAATCAAAGCTTTTGGTAAATGTACAACCGATCATATATCCATGGCCGGTCCATGGTTACGTTTCCGAGGGCATTTGGATAATATTGCCAATAATACCTTTATTGGCGCGGTCAATGCATTCAATAAGAAAACCAATTATGTAAAGAATCAACTTACAGGTGAGTATGGTGGAGTTCCAGACACCCAAAGGGCGTATAAGGCCGCAGGGATAAAATCGATTGTCGTAGGAGACCATAACTATGGAGAAGGATCATCAAGAGAGCATGCAGCCATGCAGCCAAGGCATTTGGGAGTTGCTGCAGTGTTGGTTAAATCCTTTGCACGTATTCATGAGACTAACCTGAAGAAGCAAGGAATGTTAGGCTTAACTTTTGACAATGAGAATGATTACGATCTAATTCAAGAAGACGATACTTTCAATTTTGTTGATATAGCTGACTTTGCTCAAGGAAAACAGTTGAGATTGGAAGTTGTTCATGCTGATGGCAGTAAAAATACCATTAGTGTAAACCATACCTATAACGAATCCCAAATAGGTTGGTTCAAAGAGGGTTCTGCCTTAAACGTAATCAAAAGAGAAAACGGGGCATAGGTCGATTAGGGATTTATACTGGAGCTTAGTAAAGTTCTCTGCAAAAGTGTATTGCGCAATAAAAGCTATTGGCATATTGTCATAAGGATCAAAGCAATTAATTAATAAAAACTCCCAATTTTCGTTGGGAGTTTTTTAGTTTTGGAGTAAACTCCAGGAATGGCAATACATAAAAAAACAGGGCTCAATATTTTACTCATTGCATTTGTCCTGTCTTTTTTTGTGACTCCTTTAGGGCATTTTGGGAAGGTTTTTCTAAATAGGCTCTTTTCCGCCTCACCCGACCCGATCGAAGAGGGTTCAAGACAACAATTGCTCTCATACCATTGGAAGTTAAAAGATGCCCAAGGGAATTATTTCAATTTTGAAAAATCCGAGGATAGGGTGGTCTTTATTAATTTTTGGGCTTCATGGCGATTGCCTAGTGAAGCTGAACTAAAGGGCATTCAAGAGCTGTATAATGATTATGGAGCTTATGTGGGTTTTTACATTATTACAAATGAGGAAAGACTTCCAGTTGAGGAATTCATGGAGGATAAGAAATATACTTTTCCCGTAACCTATCAAATTATTGGAGAACCTGCCCCTCTTGAGATTTTGGAACCACCTGGTTCATATATTATCGATAAAAATGGATATATAGTAGTGAAGGAAGATGATATTGCAGATTGGGATACTACCGAAATAAGGCAATTATTGGATGAATTGATAAGTGAATAATATGAAACTAAGGAAGAAACAATGGATTAATGCCGCCTTTATTGTTGGGATAATCTTAATCCTTTTTACTCCTGTCGGGTTTTATGGACGAGTATTCTTAGGAAGATTGTTGGCTTCGAGTGCAGCAGTACTTAAGACTGAATTACAAATGCCAGTTAAGGATTATGATTGGCTATTGGTCGATGTTGACAAAGGCCCTTACAATTTTCAAGAAGCCAAAGGGAAGGTTGTTTTGGTGAATTTCTGGGCAACATGGTGTGCACCTTGTGTTGCCGAAATGCCAAGTCTCCAAAATTTGTACAATGATTATGGGGACAAAGTAACTTTTCTATTCGTTGCCCAAGACATGGAGCAAAAGGTTTCTAATTTTGTTGAAAAGCATGGCTATGATCTTCCGATATATTTTTCAGATACAGAAGCGCCTAGTCTCTTGACAGCCAAGACCATACCTACAACCTATGTGATTGATAAACAAGGGAAAATAATTATAGCCGAAATTGGGGTCGCGGATTGGAATAGTAATAAAACCAGAAGGCTATTGGACGAATTGATAACGGAATAGAAAGGCAACAATTATCTCTAACTCCTTTAAAATAGAAAACCCCATAAAACTAATGTTTCATAGGGTTTTTGTGCGCACGAGAAGACTCGAACTTCCACGACCTAATGGTCACTAGCCCCTCAAGCTAGCGC
>JAGLKG010000333.1 GCA_023141835.1 Maribacter sp.
GTATGGGTGTACCTGTTGGAAATGCGAAAACCGAAATTAAATTTGAAAAATCCGGGTTGTATCATATTTGGGTCCGTACGCAGAATTGGACCCCCGGTCTATGGGAGGCCCCAGGAAGATTCCAATTGAAAGTAAACGATTCTATTCTTGAAAAAAAATTAGGAACACGTTCGGGTTGGGGTTGGCAATATGCCGGCGACACCAAAATAAAAAAGGGCAAAACGAATCTAGAATTAATAGATCAGACAGGCTTTAATGGACGATGTGATGCCATTTATTTTTCTACTAGTTTGGAGGAACCTCCATCATCCCTTAAGAAATTGGAGACTTGGCGTAAAAATATAACAACCGAATCCAATATGCCAAAAGAAATGAAAACCTATGATCTTGTGGTCGTTGGTGGAGGATTGGCGGGATGTGCAGCTTCCATTGCTGCTGCCGAACAAGGATTGTCCGTGGCCTTAATCCATGACCGTCCTTTTCTTGGCGGAAATGCCAGTCAAGAAATCAGGGTGCATACCTTGGGGATTTATGGGCATTTTGAACGCATTCTGAAGAAAATAGATACTGAGCATTACCCGAATGGAAGTTCAGATGCCAAAATGGATCAACAAAAAAGAGATGATAATGTAAAAGGTTACAAGAATATTGACCTGTTCCTTAATTATAGGGCCTTTGACGCCATTGCTGAAAACAACACCATTAAACATGTAGATGCCCGCCATACATCATCAGGTGAAAGAATTCGTTTTATTGCACCACGCTTTGTAGATTCGACTGGAGATGGATGGATAGGATTCTGGGCTGGTGCTGAATTTTCCTATGGTCGGGAAAGTGTTGATACTTATGGGGAAGCCTGGGAAGAACATGGTGAATTATGGAGTCCAAAAGAAGCGGATAATGCAGTCATGGGCTCATCGGTTTTATGGGGGTCCAAGGAAACAGATGTTAATCAAATATTCCCCGAAGTGCCTTGGGCTTTGCCAATTTCTAAAAATCATGGTGCGGTAAACGGGGAATGGCAATGGGAGTTTAGCCGTAACGACTTGAATCAAATCGATGATGCCGAAGAAATAAGAGACCATATGTTAAGGGCGATATACGGATCCTTTTATACAGCCAAGCAGAACCCGAAAAATGCAAACCGTACATTGGAATGGGTATCCTATTTGGTAGGTAAAAGGGAGTCTAGAAGATTGGTTGGGGATCATATCTTTACTTTCAATGATGCCAAGGAAGGGCGCAAATTCCCGGATGGGGTGGTCATCGAAATAAGGGAAGTAGACGTACATTATCAAACCGTGTTAGAGGATGAAGGAAATCCGGATTTTATCTCTGAAGCCCTATTCTATAAAACACCTGAATATTACATTCCATATCGCAGTCTATATTCAAAGAACATAAATAATTTATTTATGGCAGGTCGTAATTTTAGTTGTTCCCACGCGGGTCTTGGTGGCCCAAGGGTTATGCGAACCACCGGACAAATGGGTGCAGCCGTTGGTTTAGCCGCATCCCTTTGTGAAAAATATGATGTAAACCCAAGGGATATCTATACGGGTTATCTAGACGAATATTTGGACCTGATCGAACAGCAGAAATTCGAAAAAATACCGGATTCAAAGAAATGAAATATAGCCATATCTTCGGTATTGCCATTGTCTTTGCCTTTAGTGGAGCTACGTTGGGAAAGCAGAAAGCACCTCGTGAAGACCTTGGCGATATATTGAGTAAGGCGCCCGAATTCTATGTCCTGCAATGGGAGCCCGGTACCATTCTTGAAAGAAAAGATACCGACTTGTTTATTGAAGTAGATTTAATGGGCCGACACGAGATTGTACAATTGGTAAATACTCATGGACAAGCTGTATTGTTCACTTCCGATGTTTCGACCCCCGTCTGTGCAGACGGAGAGTGCAAGCTTATGCATATTAGATTATACTGGACGCTGTTGGGCGAGTATGCTGGTTTTGATCGCTACCCTGATTTACCCCTTACAAAGCACGATCACGATGAATTCGGGATGGAAGATTATCTTAAGCTACACAACTTGTTAAAAGATGATAAATCTATTTTAAAGCGTAGGACCGTTGATCAACTCGTGGAAAAACCAAAACAGAGAATCGTAAACGGGGTAGATGCCCTCTCTGGGGCCACCATTGCCGAGGTCAAGGAATCTGTAGTTTCAGGAGCCTTGTATTCGTGTTACTTGACATGGCACCTGGTGCACGGACAGGCTAAGCAAGAAATAAAGGAATACATGAAAACTCGTATAAGCGATGAGATAATTATTAACATGCTCCATAGCGATAATTCTGAATATCAATTATTTGCTCTTGAGGAGTTAAGTGAAGCAAAGTACAGTGAACATTATGTTCGAATTGCGGAGGTGTTTAAAACCAGCATTCCCTTAATACGGGGTTTTATCGCCAAAAATTTGCCGGAAGAGTTTTGGAATACGCCTAGGTTACAAGAACCTTTTTGGAGTGCCTTGGAAGATATAGACATTGGCAGTCGTAGTTTGCTGCTAAAGCATTTGGAAGATGCTTCTTCCTCCGAAATTGAAAAGATTTCTGGAAAGCTCAAGATCTTGACAAAAAATCAATTGAAGCTATTTCTAGATTCTATTTCCGACAAAGAACATTCGATAGTGCTTTTAAAGAACCTAAATGGTTTTTCGGGTTCAAATGAAACCTACAGCTATTTGGCACAGCAGTTTTTGGAAGACCTAAAGCCTTAACTATTCCAAAGGGTTTCTCTTTCAGTCTCAGACAAGTCAAAAAAATTAAAAATTTCGTAGCTGATCTAGAGCAGCTTTTACATTGTCGACCGGAAGTTTGCAGGTGTTATCCCGGCAGACGTAAATAAGTGTTCTATCTGCTGTATACCTTTCTGCAAATAAAGGCAGTTCACTATCTTCCGTACTACCAACGATTAATGTGTTAGGTAGATGCTTTTTTTGCAGTTCGCCCAACATTTGCCCTGCATCTTTGCCCACAACCGCAATCTCATAATAAGGAATGGCATTATTGACCAGCAAAGCTCCCCATTTAGCATAAAATTGGGCATATTCCGTTACATTAGGCATCATGGACGAAAGCATTTTTTTGGATTTGTTCATGAGCAACTTATCATATTGCAGATGCCCCAATTGAAATAAATTATGGGCCATAACTGAATTTGGGGAAGGCATTACACCATCGTTGGTCTTGATGATCTTGGAAATAAGTTCACTGTTTTTATTGTACCGAAACATTCCAGAAGGTTCATCAGCAAACTGATCCATAACGGTCTGATTAAGATTTTGTGCAAATGTCAAATACGTACTATCCAAGGAAGCGCTGTAAAGGTTAAGGGAAGCATTGGCCAAAAATGCATAATCTTCCAAAAAACCATCGATCCACTTGCTTCCTCTTTTATAGGAATGCACCAATTGTCCATCTTTATAGCCATTGGTTTGAATGAATTCGTAAATGGCTTTTGCCCGATCTAAAAATTTAGGATCCCCAAAAGCAGAATAGGCATCCACCAATCCGTCAATGAGGAGAGCGTTCCAAGACGTTATGATTTTGTCATCAACCTGCGGACGAACTCGTAGGTCTCTATGGGTCAAAAGTTGTTTTTTCCACTTTTCTTTAAACGTATTCAAGTTAGATAGGGACAATTGGTTTTTGACAATGAATTCTTCGTCCGTCAGTGGAGTATGTAAAATGTAATTTCCGTTTTCCCAATCTTGTCCTGGAGCAATATTGTAATAGGCTGCAAATAGTTCAAAATCTTCTTGAATTATCTGCTTCAATTCCTCTTCTTTCCAAAGATAGAACTTACCTTCTTCTCCCTCACTTTGGGAGTCTAATGCCGCATAATAGCCACCTTCCGAATTTTTCATTTCCCGTTCCAAAAACGAAATGGTTTGGAAAACCAATTGTTTGTAAGTGGGTTTTTCAAATATCTTGTAAGCTTTGGAAAACAGGCTCAAAACCTGTGCATTGTCATACAGCATCTTTTCAAAATGAGGTACTTTCCATTGGGAATCCGTGCTATATCTATAGAGACCCCCGCCAACATGGTCGTACATGCCCCCTCCAGCAATTTGGTCCAAGGTGTTCTCGATATGCCCAAGTATATCCTTATCATCAGTTAACACGGCATAGTCCATAAGAAAATTTAAATTACTTGGAAGCATTCGCTTTTCGACGCCTTGATCACCTCCCCATTCTAAATCCCAATTGGGCTTCCAGGAATTTATGCTTGCATCCAATTTGTCCAGGGTAAGCGATGTAAAATCCTTCGCAGGTTCAATGATGTTCATTTCTTGGATACCAAGAGCTACCATATCGCCATATTTTTTTGCTTCTTCAGGGTCTTTCTTATACAGGTCATTAAACTTTGTCAATACCTGTCTCCATTGTTCATTGGTATGGTAAGTGCCACCATATATGGGCTTTCCATTAGGAAGGGCAATTATGTTCGCTGGCCATCCATCATTGGCACCAACACCTCGCAAAAAATCTTGGTATACTTGGTCAACATCGGGACGTTCTTCCCTATCTACCTTAACGCTGATAAAATCCTTGTTCATTACCTCGGCCACTTTTGGGTCTTCGAAGGTTTCCTCTTCCATCACATGGCACCAATGACAGGATGAATAGCCAATGCTTATGATGACCAGTTTGTCTTTCGCAGCAGCTTCTTCCAAAACAGAGGCACTCCAAGGTCTCCAGTCTACTGGGTTATGGGCATGTTGCAGTAAATATGGACTGGTCTCTTTGATTAACTCATTTGTGAAGACATGGTCTTTTTTCTGGGTTTTATCATCCTTGCAAGAGCCGAAAACCAGCAGTGACAAGAGAATCATTCGAAACAAAGGAAAACTTATTTTGAATTTTTGCGTCATAATCATTAATGTAAACGGACGCCAAAATACAACAAGGAGTTCAATGTTTTAGTTAAAAAAAAACTTAATCCATAAAAAGCCTGGGTAAGAATAATGATAGATCTGGGAATAGTGTAATAATGGTCAAAACAAGAAGGCTTACTAAAAGGAATGGCAGCCCAGCTTTGCTTACCTGTCCAATGGAGACTTTCCCAATACTTGCCGATACAAAAAGGCACACCCCAAGTGGGGGTGTCGTTAAGCCTATCATAAGATTTAGCAATGCTATGACGGCAAAATGTATAGGGTCAACATCAACACCTATGGCAACTTTTAAAAGTATAGGGAACAAAATCAAGAGAGCAGCAATGGTTTCCATAAAAGTGCCGACTAAGATTAGCAGCAGATTGATCAGTAGCAACACGACATATTTGTTGTCAGAGAAATTATTTATCTCGGTCGAAATAATCTGTGGAAGCTGTTCGGTAATTAAAATCCAACCAAATAGATTGGCAAAGCCAATCAAGACCATAAGCGAGGCAGAGGTCTTCATTGAATCAAGAACAATAACCATTATGTTCTTTAAATTCAATTTTTTATATACAAAAACACCCACCAGCATGGCGTAAAATACGGCGATAATTGAAGCTTCTGTTGGGGTAAAGATTCCCCCGATAATACCAAACAATATTATAAATGTCATTAAGAGCGACCAAAAGGTATCTAAAAATCCCTTTAGAATTTGTCTTATATTACTTTTAGGGAAGGTGGGGTATTTTCTTTTTACAGAAATATAGTAGGCAACGATCATTAGCCCAAACCCTAATAAAAAACCAGGGATGGCCCCCGCAAGAAACAATCTTCCAACGGACAGGCCACTAAGTGTGGCAGCGATGATCATGGGGACACTTGGAGGGATTATTGGACCCACGGTGGATGATGCAGCGGTAATGGCACATGAAAAATCGGCATCATAACCTTCTTTTTTCATTGCTGGAATCATAACAGAGCCAATGCTGGCCGTATCGGAAATTGCCGTTCCAGAAATGCCCGCAAAGAGCATTGATGCTCCTATATTGGCTAATGCCAATCCGCCTCTGATATGACCGGTAATATGGTTGCAGAAAGAGATTATTTTTTCAGTCAGCCCTCCACCGTTCATTAAATTACCCGCTAATATAAAACCAGGAATACTAAGAAGCACAAATACGTCTATCCCGGAATACATTTTCATGGGAAGTACTATCAGCGGAATTCCTTTTGCAAGCAAATAAGCTAAGCATGACAATCCCAGAGCGAAGGCGATAGGAAATCTAAACAATAAGCAAACTACAAAGACTATAACGAGTATCCAGATCATACTACCTTTTCCATTTTTTTAATAAATCCAAGCATGCATAGAAAGAAACGAACAGGCCCATTATCACAATGCTTGTAAATGCAATAGCCATAGATACTCCTAAGCTTGGAGAGTGTTCGGGGATTCCTACTTTTACAAATTGTAATGCATAGAGGGTCAATACGCCAAAGAGAATCAATGTGAGTACGGAAACCAGGATATTCACAATTTGCTGTTGTTTCTTGTTCATTTTATTGAACAGGATATCAAAGTGTACATAATAACCATTCTTCATGGCCAGACCGGCTGCAAAACTCATGGCGTAGATAAAGAAAAAACGAGCGGCTTCTTCTGTCCAGGAGGGAGCACTAGCCATAAAAAAACGTGCATATATTTGGATTAAGGTCGCGCCAATAAACCCGAAAGAGCTTAGCAACGTTCCATATTTTAAGAACTGGGCAACCTTTTTTTTAATTGATTTCATTTTCTGTCTGCCAGAATTTCGTTATAGATTTTTTGCATATCCGGAGATAGGCTTTCGAAAATAGCCTGACGGCTTTTATCGGCAAATGCCTCTTTGTCCACTTCTATGAATTTCATTCCTTTTGATTTAAGTTCATCCTGGACATTGCGTTCATTCTCAATAAATAGTTGATGCTCATAACGCTGCATATCTGCCGCAGCCTCAAGAAAAATTTCCTTAAGGTCATCGGGAAATGCTTGGAATTGTTTTTCGCCAATTACGGGATAGGTCCAACTTACTACATGTTCTGTTAAATTTATATAATCTTGGACTTCTGAAAAGCCTGCCGCCTTAATCATGGCGAAAGGATTCTCTTGCGCCTCGATCGTGCCTTGCTGTAGAGAGGTGAAAACTTCAGAAAAGGCCATTGGGGTTGGTTTGGCGCCAAGAGCCTGCCATGTTGTAACAAATGATGGCACACTGGGCACTCGGACAATTAGTCCTTTTAAATCATCGGGATGTTTTATAGGGCGGTTTGAAGTGAGATGCCTTGGGCCTCGCTGAAAATATCCGATTGGACGTAGGCCTGTTTTTTCTTGCATCTCTAGCCCCATTCGTTTGCCAATCGGTCCGTTGATCAAGTTTTTCATATCAACGGAATCCCTATATAAAAAAGGCAATTCACTAAAGGCAATAATTTCAATCCAATTGTTCAGCATAGATCCTGTCGTGGTCATGTCTATAACACCCGCCTGAATAAGTCGAATGGCCTCAATCTCTTTGGCCAATTGCTCGGAATGATAATTTTTGACCACAATACGACCCTTGGACCGTTCCTCTAAAATTTCAGCAAAATATTCAAAGGCCTTGTACCAAGTATGGTTTTCGCTGACCAAATGACTGGCATGGAGTAGAAATTCTGGTTCTTTTTCCCCTGAGCATTGAATGGTTGAAAGTAATAGGACCCCAATGGAAATATAAGCGAATGTGTAATGCACTATACGTCTAAAGCCCCTTATAAAGATACGTCTGCTGCCCAATTTAAATTGTTGGTTTGTTCCGAAGGTACAAAATTCATCAAAAGGGCTTCCCTTATTTGGACTGGTACATCTTAGAGTAAGGTGAATTTATCAATTTTACGTGATTTAGTTAGATTATTGCCGTATTGCTTGCTGCATTAGTTGATTATTGAATCAAGATTGTTAAATTTAGAACGGTTTGAATTTTGATACGATGTTATATGAAAATATTGAAGTTTTTTGGTAGTCGAATTGCTTTTTTGATGGTCTTGTTGCTTGTTTTCAACTGCAAGGAAAAATTAGGGAATCCCGATTTATCAAACGATAAACCTAATGTGCTTATTGTTTTTACAGATGATCAAGGCTATGGGGATTTAGGATACCACGGCAATCCCTATGTGAAAACACCCCACTTGGATACGTTTGCTGCAGCTGCTTTGGAATTGACCAATTTTCATGTAGGGACCACATGTGCTCCTAGTCGTGCTGGTCTTTTGACGGGGAGAAATGCCAATCGAAACAATGCTTGGCATA
>JAGLKG010000334.1 GCA_023141835.1 Maribacter sp.
TTGAATCATTACCTTCATCAAGAACCCGGATATAGGCATCCGATATAGATTTAAATGATTTTAAAAAACGTAATTGTGTCTCCACAACTTCGTTGAACTTAATTCCAGTGATTTCCTGTTCTCCCTCGCCCATTTCCTTATTACCTTTCCAACTATTTATTGCTCCCACTTCGCCGTCAGTACCCGTAAATTTCTTTACAATATTAGGATCTTTCTTGGCCCAAGGCCCCCATTCATCCTGTTTTTTCAATAATCACACATAGTCAAAGACCTCCGAAATGGATTTTGAAATGGAAATACTGCGTGAAACATCATAAGTTTTTGGCGCTACACTAGCCAAAATAGCAATAAGCACAACAAGTCCGATTACAATGTAAAGTAGTATAGTCATTTGTTTATCAATTAGTTGGTTACCATTAAATATAGTTAAAATTCACTTCTCATTTGTAATATCGTGCTAAGATGGCATCAATACTCTTTATAGATTTCTTGGTCCAATCCAACCTTTTTGCTATTTTTTCAACTTCGGTTAATTGCCAGGGAAAGTTCAGTTGCTTAACCTTTACAGAAAGATTTTGAAGAATAATGGCCGCCGAAACCGAAATGTTCAAACTTTCAGTAAAACCAACCATGGGGATTTTTAAATATCCATCGGCCAGTCGCATAACCTCTTCACTCAAACCCTCTTTTTCGGTTCCAAAAAACAGGGCGGTTTTTTTGTCAATATTGAAGTCTTCCAATAAGCAGGAACCTTCATGGGGGGTGGTAGCAATAATTTGATATCCCTCTCCTCGAAGGTGTTCAATACAGGATTTACTATTTTCATGCCTGTGTACATCTACCCACTGCTGGGCACCCATAGCTATATTCTTATCCAATCTCTTACCAAATCGACCCTCAATGATATGGGCATCCTGAATACCGAAAACTTCACAACTGCGTATGACCGCACTTGTATTGTGCAATTGAAAGACATCTTCAATGGCTACCGTTAGGAACTTCGTACGTTCTTCCAATATCCGAAGAAAACGCTCTTTTCTTGTCGCAGAAATGAATTCTTCCAAATATGCCAAAAGTTTAAGGTCTACCATAAACCGAATATAATAAAAACTCTATTTTTATGAAATGAAGAAGAATGTTGTAATCTTGACAGGAGCAGGAATAAGTGCTGAAAGTGGCCTTAAAACTTTTCGAGATGCTGAAGGCTTATGGGAGGGTCACGATGTAATGGAGGTGGCTTCCCCACAAGGATTTGCCAATAATCCGGCATTGGTATTCGATTTTTATAACCAACGTAGACAGCAACTATCGGAGGTTTCACCCAATATCGCACATTATTCATTAGTTGAATTGGAACAAAAACATAAGGTTACAATAATAACGCAAAATGTAGATAATCTTCATGAAAGAGCTGGAAGTACAAATGTTCTTCATTTGCACGGAGAACTCTTAAAAGTTAGAAGTATGGGCAGTGATCAAGTCATTGACTGGACCAAAGACTTGAATTTGGGAGATTTTTGCGAGGAAGGCTATCAACTAAGACCACATATTGTTTGGTTCGGTGAAGACGTACCTATGATGACAAGAGCCGTAGAAGCAACATCAATGGCTGATGTTTTAATAATTGTGGGTACGTCTATGCAAGTGTATCCTGCTGCCAGCCTAATCAATTTTATTGCAGTTGACACACCAGTCTATTTTATCGACCCACGGCCTTCCATCGATGAAGATTCCCTAAAACACTTGACTTTAATTTCAAAAAATGCCACAAATGGAGTGCCTATTGTGGTTGCTGATTTAATTGATAAAGCACCCTAGTTCGTTTGGCCCATTCGATAATAGAGCTTCGCTGGTCATTCAATAGTTTGGCCTCTTTATGCGTCCATGTGTATTCTCTAAGCGGCATAACCTCCTCATCCATGACCTCAATAACTTCTTCCAGTTTATGATCTTTCTTTTTGGAAGAATAGCCCTCCCATTCGGAAAAATTCAAATGTCCCTTACCTTCCTTAATATGGTTGGCCAACCAATATGAAATAGGCGCAATATCGTTGTACCAAGGGTATTTGGTATTATTACTGTGGCAATTATAACAACTGCTTTCCAAGAGCTTCTTAATTTCCGGTGAAGGGTTTGTTTCGGTAATAAAAGTGATTGTGTGGTTACCTTGGGTACTATTCTTTTTTGGCCTATAAAATTGCATTGCTATTAAAACTATCAATACGGCAAGTGCAATTTTTTTTATTATTTTCATCAGGGGAATTATTTAATTAAAAATACAAAAAAACATGACAGAAAAAGAGCTTTATGATTCCTTGGGTTATGTAAACCATTCTCGCCAAAAACGACAGGAAATGGCTTCGATGGTATTGAACAGCCCCCATCTGGTCAAACCTTTGCTGTGCATTGCTTTTGAAATTAATAATCCTGTTTCCAGCAAGGCTTGTTGGGTAATGGAATTCATCACAAAAAAGAACCTCTCTTATATACTTCCACATATTGCCTTTTTTACAAATCAAATTAATACGGTAAAATTTGATTCCTCCGTAAGGCCAATGGCTAAGATATGCGAAATTCTAATGAAGACATATTTCCACAAAACCAAAAACCGAACTCAGGATATATTGACAATGAAACACCTTGAACAAATTGCAGCAGCATGTTTCGATTGGCATAGGGGAACATAAAGTGGCTGCAAAGGCCTATTCAATGACCTGCTTATTACTGTTAGGCCAAAAATTTGATTGGATACACCCCGAACTAAAAGTGGTACTGGAGCAAAATTATACCTTGGGAAGTGCTGCCTATAAAGCTCGAGCGCGAATGACCTTGGCCAAACTAAAATAAAAGAAGAATCAATGGAGTCCAAAAAGGTAGACAATTCAATCAACTATAACTGCTAATACTTTTAAACTCACTTTCGAATAAGTATCTTTGCGCATTCTTGTAAAACCAATTTCCATACACATGTCATTAATACCATTGAATGCTATTTCCCCAATTGACGGTCGCTATAGAAGCAAGACTGTTTCATTATCCCCTTATTTCTCAGAAGAGGGATTAATCAAATATAGGGTACAGGTCGAAATAGAATATTTTATAGCCCTTTGTGAAATTCCGTTACCTCAGCTTATGGGTTTTGAGCATTCAAAATTCAATGTTTTAAGGGATATCTATAAGAATTTTGATGCTGAAGATGCACAGCAGGTCAAGGAGATTGAAAAGACAACGAACCATGATGTGAAGGCTGTCGAGTATTTTATTAAAGCGGCATTCGACAAATTAGGGCTTGGTGAACATAAAGAATTCATCCATTTTGGGCTTACCTCCCAGGATATCAACAATAC
>JAGLKG010000335.1 GCA_023141835.1 Maribacter sp.
GACATCCCACAGCGGAAGTGTTATTTGATTCGAAGTCCCATAAGTATCCATCGGGATGAATTCGTAAAAAATCCCATAATCCAACATGAGTAGAAGATCATCAGCATCATTCCTATCTTGAATGGCAAAAAAGCCTTCCGAGGCATTATAAATCTCATAATACTTGAAATTCTGCCTTGGCAGCAGGTTTTGATACTGTTCTTTATAAGGGACAAAGCTAACACCTCCGTGAAAATATACTTCAAGATTTTCCCAAACCTGAAAAAGGTGGTCCTTTCCTGTTTCTTGAAGCACATTATTCAAAAGCACCAACATCCATGAAGGAACACCTACCAAGCTTGTAACATTTTCCTGTGTACTTTCTTTAACAATGGCCTTCAATTTACCCTCCCACTCGCTCATCAGAGAGACCTTGCTGCTTGGTGTGCTACTAAATTCGGCCCAAAGGGGCATATTATCAATGAGGATAGCAGATAGGTCCCCAAAAAATGAGCCATTATCCTGATAAAGTTCCTTACTACCACCCAAACGAAGGCTTTTACCTGTAAACATTTGGGAATTCTCATTATTGTTGAGATAAAGACACAACAAATCCTTGCCTGACTTATAATGACAATCTTCCAGGGCCTCTGAACTTACGGGTATAAATTTGCTTTTCGCATTGGTTGTACCACTACTTTTTGCAAACCATTTAATTGATGTTGGCCAGAATATATTTTGCTCCCCCTTTCGCGTTCGCTCAATAAGCGGTTCTATCTCTTCATAGGAAGTAATGGGAACCCTTTCTTTAAAAGTCTTATAGCTGGTAATCGTCTCAAATTCATATTTCCTGCCAATTTCTGTATCCCTGGCAAATTCCAACAATTGATACAATACCTCTTCCTGAACCTCCTCCGGGTATTTCAAAAAAAGTTCAATTTGGTGATAGCGCTTTTTAAGCAACCAAGATGCAATGGAATTAAATAAAGGTATTGGCATTTTTAGGTATCTTTATCAAGCTAAAAATAGCTTATATAGTTATCATTTTCAAATAGATTATCCAATTAGAATTTCTTTTATGAAATACGAAGGTGTATTGCGAAAAATGCAAACCGAAATGGGTCGGCCCATTCAATATTATATGGTTTTTGAAAATGATTTTTTAAATCTGAATCAAATTCTAGGAAAGGAATTGCAAATCGATTTTGTAAAACACCAATGTTTAAACTGTGGTCAGGACAGGCCTATATATCGACAAGGGTTCTGCAAGACGTGTTTCTACGAAACTCCGTCTGCTGGCGATTGGATTATGCGTCCAGAATTAAGCACGGCACATATAAATAAGGAAGATCGTGATTTGGCCTATGAAAAGAAGGTTCAATTACAACCCCATATCGTGTATTTGGCAAATTCCAGCACTATAAAAGTAGGTGTTACACGCAAATCACAAGTGCCTACAAGATGGATTGACCAAGGAGCCCATGAAGCCATTGAAATTGTAGAAGTACCCAATAGGTATTTGGCAGGAATCACGGAAGTAGCCTTGAAA
>JAGLKG010000336.1 GCA_023141835.1 Maribacter sp.
GTAGAATGGCGAAGTAAACTAGAGCAATACATTCCCAATGAAGCAAAAGCATATTTTATAGATAATAACACTGAGACCCATTTAGAATTCCCAGTTCTTAGGTATCCTGAAAAAGTAAAAAGTCTTAACCTAAGTAAAACGCCTAGCTTTAAAGGAATTTTAAAGGGAATTAAAGGGCAATACCTGATTTTTGAGGACAATACCGTTTTCAATGTTCGCGGTAATGAAGGCTATTATGTTTCCCTTGGAATCAATTAATTGAATCGCTCTCCGCCTTAGTTGTATCTTTTTTCTTTTTTCTACCTAACAATCCACCTAAAACATTTTTGGCCGCTTCCTTAATTGGGTCTGTTTTCTGTAGGCTTGTCGCATCTGTTTCCTTGGAAATCGAATCCTTTTCCTGTTCAATGCCTCCCAAAACATTACCCAAGAGACCCTTTAAATCCTCTTTTTCTGTGTTTTCTTGAGAGGTTAAGGTTGAATCTTTCTTAGAAGAATTCCCTGAAAAAATATCTCCCAGTAAATCGCCTGCCTTGCTTTTTCCCTTGTTTATTAATTTTTGCTTTTGTATTTCAATCAATCTGTCAGTCAATAGTTTAACACCGGAGGTCAAGTCAGTATTCACTTCTGGACTGTTGTAATCCCCACCAATACTTGCAATGACGGGTATTGTTAAATTTTCGAGTTCTTTTTCTTCAATTTTAGCGATGAGGGTATTTACCTCGCCGCCCAAATATTTGGCTGGGACATCCAGAGTTGCTTTATAATTTAATTTTTTATCAAAAGTGTGGCTACCGTCCACATTGATTGAAATATCTTGGTACTTAATCGCAAAGGGTTTTACTTTTACAGTTCCATCTTCAAAAGACAAAGCCGTTTTTAATCCCTTTAAATCGAGTTTATCTAAATCGATAAAGTCAAGCTTACCACCAATTGCAGAAAGCACCTTGGCTTGGTTTACATGTATTTGGGTTGACAATAATTCTGCCAAAACCTTACCGGTAATCGTACCTAGGTCGGGGGTGAAATCGCTGTTTAGATTTCCGGATAATTCAATATCCGAATTCAATTTTCCTTGTAAGGCACTAGCAACTGGGGCCAGAACCTTGAACAATTCCAATGCCTTGAAACTCTCATCAATTCCTACTTGATCCATACCCAATTTCATCGCAAAAGATGGGGCATCCTCTTTTGTGGAAACTTCTCCATTAAAGGAGACCCTACCATTAAACAATGAGGAAGTCATGTTTGTCAATATTGCTTTTTCATCAACGATCCTAAGATTACCCTTCACATCCTTTAAATTAAGATTGTCATAAATTACAGTACCAGCGGCGGCATTAATGTTACAATCCAAAAATGAAGGGATTTTCAATTGTTCCTCCGCTACCGGGCCACCGTCAGAATCAACAGCTACTTCATCATTCATAAAATCATCGACGGCAAAAGTGTCTGATATTAGATTAAAATTGCCTTCAACTTTTTCATCATTAAACACAAAACCCAAAAGATTATCAATTGTTCCTGTTGCCTTGAAATCGGTTTGCCCAGTGGTTCCTTGCAGTTCGTTCAAAGTCACTGTAGACGGATTGAAGGTCATTGTCGTAGTCTTGATTCTAACAGGATTTCGAATTTCTGAGGATTTATACTCAAAATCATTGATGTTTAATTTACCTGATGTTTTGGTATTCTCATATCTCTGATTCTCGATTGAGGCCATATCAAAAGCTGTAGTCACATCAACATTCAGTGTTCCCGAAAGCTTCATATCTTCCGGCATAGGATACGCATTTGATAGTTTGGCCAAATCCAAAATACCATCTAAATGGCCATTGAATTTTGTATTTCCTAAAAGATCCGTGATTTTTGATCTAAGATTGAATGTATCATCATCTATCATAAAGGAAGCCTTATGTATTGAAATGTAGGTGTCCTCAGAAATTCCCGTTGCATTATGTAGTCCTAAATCTAAATAAATATTCCGTACCGTTTTGGGCAAGTCTGGATACTTGAAAGAAGCATTATTTGATTGTATGCCTATCTTGAATTTAGGAATATGTTGCTCATCAACAATACCCTTGAATTCTCCTTTGACCAAACACTCTCCGGTAGTCTGTACATTTTCAATGTTTTTTGAATATGTTTCTGGAATCAAGGCCAGGAAATTCTTAAAATCAGAGGATGGGGTTTTAAAATTGATATCAATTTCCTGATTCTCTTGGTTCATTTTCACAAAACCTTCAAAAACCAAAGGCAATTGGTTTATGATGGCTTCATTCTTTAAAAAGGTATATCTATTTTCTTCTAAATCAATTCCGATTACGGCGTCCAGTTTTATCGTATTTCCATTTAGGTATTTGGTGCTATCCATTTCGAACGAAACCAAAGCTTCGGTATTTGTTTCAAGTTCTAATTTCGCCAATGAAAAGTCACCATTCCCTATATGCTCAAGATCTACAACCATCAATTTGGTTCCGTTGGTCAAATCTTCATATATTATTTTGGAATCGCTGATTTGATACGATTGTAAATCGAGCCTAAAACCTTCGGATTTTCCTTCATTTTCTGAAACCTCACCGTTTTGATTTCCTATGTCATATGATGTGTTCCCTTCTTTATCGATCTTAATATTCAATTGCGCTCCATCTACCAAAAAGGATTTTATTACAATTGACTCTCCAGAGCTTTTAAAAAGTTCACCGATGCCCATTTTCAATTCGATTCTGTTTGAAGCAAAAAGGGTGTCTCCAACAAAAGGTTCTTTATTTATAAATGTCACATCCTTAAGTTCAATCTCAGCACTGGGGAAGCTTCGAACTAAACTCAATTTTGCTTCGGAAAAATCTAGTGTGGCATTTACATTATTGTTCACAGTGTTCTTTAGGATATCGCCGATTTTAGCTTCCAATAGAAATGGTGCGGCTATGATTATCCCAATGAAAACCAATACTACAACCCCAATGATTCTTAAGGCTTTCTTCCTCATTTGTTACTACTTTATTGTTTTTAATTGTAAAATGTTTCCGATAGCTATCGGGAGGCTATTGAACATCTTGATTCTGCATCAAAAAATTGCAATGGCTCTCTTCATATAGTATATGACCAATTATCTACGATAATAACTCTTGGAAAGAAGGAATATTTTATGATTCCAAGTTTATTTCCTCCCCAAGTTTCAGGCCAAACCGTTTTCTTAGAAGATATACGAAGAAATAAAGGAAAGGGGTGTCGAAAAAGGCAACAAGTACTTTAAAAATAAATCCACTGATCACCAAACCATAAAACATGGTCCATGGTAACACCTCGAACAAACAAAGAAGGCTCACTACGGTAAACGTATCTATGAATTGGGATAGAAAGGTTGAAAAATTATTTCGCAACCACAAATGTTTACCTTTGGTCACTTTTTTCCAAAAATGATAAATGGCTATATCTACATACTGAGCTAACAGATAGGCCAGCATTGAAGCCAAAACCGCGATGGGTGATAGCGCAAATACCTTACTGAAGACCTCATCGTTTACCGGTGAGCTTTCAATAGCTGGTGCATAATCGGCCAAGAGCACAATACCCATTGAAAAAAAGGAAGCGAAAATACCTGCGGTAACAATTTGATTGGCTTTCTTTTTACCAAAAATCTCGGAAATCAAGTCAGTAATCAAAAATGTAATGGGATAGGGCAAAATACCCACAGAAACCTCGAACAGCGAAGCACCAAAAACCTTAACCTCGCCGAAAGGGTTCCAATAAAAGAATTTTTGAAAAATCAAATTGGACACTACCAAGGAGGTAATGAACATTGCACCTAGATATAAGTATATTTTAAATGCAAGTCTTTTGTCATTCATAAGCAGCCGCTCCTTAATTAAAGAATCATTCATAAATCACAATTAAATAGCCATAATTTCGTTCATTCAGATATTCTTTAATAGGAATCATCACTTCTTAAACATTAAACCAAATAACAAAAATAACCAATTTCTTAAACGATGATAAAAAAATCAATTCTTGGACTATGCCTAATTGGCACCATTTCTCTGTAAAGGCTCAAGCTTACTTAGGATACCTTACGGACAACTACAGTGGTGTACATGGAGTAATTTCCAATCCCGCAAACATTGTTGACTCACGTTTTAAATCAGAAATAAACCTTATAGGGGCAAGTGCTTTTATTTCCAATGATTATTACAAAGTTGCACTAAATGATCTGACCAACAGTAATTATGACTTTGACATCCATGGTATAAAATCTCCTACCGCAAACAATAATATTCTTGGCAATATAGATGTTCTAGGGCCATCTTTTATGTTCAATATAAATGCCAATACTGCAATAGCCCTATTTTCTAGAGGAAGGGTTTTTTATAACATCAGCGAAATAAACGGAAACACTATTGACAATTTTATTGATGATCTGGACGAAAACTCTGATTTTAATGTAAATGAAGGCGACTTTTATGTAAATGCCAATTCATGGACAGAAATTGGGCTGACTTTTTCTAAAAACCTGATCAACAACAATCAACACTTCCTAAAGGGAGGTATTTCTTTAAAATACCTACAAGGACTGGGCAATGTGTATACTACAGGAAACAATGTTATTATTGACTATGATGCCGACGGCACTGATCTTGGTGGCGGACAAACAACAGGAAGCATTGACTCACAAGGAGAAATAGCATACGGGTACAGCAATAACTTAGAAGACAATATAGAGGATTTTGAAATCGTTAAAGGTGCTACAGGATTTGGAGCCGACCTAGGGTTTGTTTATGAATGGAGGCCTGAATATGAGGAATATCATTATGCCGATAAGGAAGGGAATTCCATTCCCTATAAAAACAAGAACAAGTATAAACTTAAACTTGGTCTATCCATTACTGATATTGGTAGTATAAACTATAAAGAAAGTACCGAAACGGTATATAATATAACCAATACACTAAATGAAGATGACTTCGATGACCAGGATAGTTTTAATGATATTTTAGAAAATCTTTATACAGAAGTAACATCTGCTAGTGCAACAAAATCCATACTGCCAACCGTTCTGCACTTAAATGTGGATTGGAGCCTTAACAGTAAAATCTATATTAATTTAAATACTGATCTGGCATTGACATCCAACAAAGTAAACACCAATAAAATTGCGAACATTACCTCGTTGACCCCTAGGTTTGAAAGCAAATGGTTCAGTTTTTATTCTCCTTTGAGCATAATTCAAAATGCAGGGTTTAAATGGGGTGCAGGATTACGTTTTGGGCCTTTATATTTAGGCTCTGGTTCTATTGTATCTGCTGTGCTAAATCAAGAAATGGCTTCTGCTGATGCCTATGCAGGTTTAAAAATCCCAATTTACCAACCAAGGTTTAAAGATAAGGATGAAGATGGGGTAATGGACAAAATAGATGAATGCCCAAAGATTCCAGGACCTGTAGAAAATAATGGCTGTCCTTGGCCAGATACCGATGGGGATACTGTTTTGGACAAAGATGACCGATGCCCGGAAGAGGTCGGTGAAGTGGAAAACCACGGTTGCCCATGGGAAGATACTGACGGCGACAACATTTTAGATAAAGATGATGCTTGCCCCCACGAGGCAGGGCCTGAAGAGAATAACGGCTGCCCATGGAAAGACAGTGATAATGACGGGGTACTCGATAAAGATGATGAATGCCCACAAGAAAAAGGCACAGTGGCCAATAAAGGTTGCCCGGAAATTGAAGCTGTTGTAACGGAAACTGTTCAAAAAACGTTGAATGAGTATGCCAAAACCATTTTATTCAATTCTGGGAATGCAACAATAAAAATTGAATCTACAAATGCATTAATAGATATAATAAAAATCTTAAACGAGTTCCCAAACGCCAAATTTACCGTAGAAGGACATACAGATAGTATTGGAACTGTGGTCAACAATCAAAAACTGTCTGAATCTAGAGCGGCCGCTGTAAAAAACTTTTTAATAGAAAAAGGGATCGATTCTTCTAGATTATCATCCATAGGATATGGGGAAAGCAAACCTATTGCGACAAACATGTACAAAGATGGCAGAGCACAAAATAGGCGAGTGGAAATAAACTTGATCAAATAACTTATATTTTGAAAAAATGTAGAGAAATGCCTCGATTTTATCGAGGCATTTCTATTACATGATGAAAGTTACTCATTTATTATCCAAGGTTGTACAATCACTTTATATTGAAAACCTGAAAGGCCCAAAAACCTTTGGGGGTTAAAATAATGTCTGTCAACACATTGGAGTTTTAAACTTTTTTCACTTAAATAAATCTTATTTAATATCCAACACAAAAGGCATTCTTGCCTGAATTCCTTTTTGTTTCATGGCTGATTTCACCTGCTTCAATATGTCATAGGTTTCCTCTCCAATTTCCTCCTTTATAAAGCCTTGCCCGATTTTTGATTTTACCCCTCCTAAATCCTCCATGAATTTTTCAAGCCCGGTTTTATATTTAGGGAATTTTATTATACTGTAATTTTCAGTCCCTGCGAGATCGGCTGCAGCGGCGATGGCATCATCCAAATTTCCCAATTCATCTACCAATCCTATTTTTTTGGCATCCACTCCGCTCCATACCCTTCCTTGCGCTAGGCTATCTGCCTGGGCTATGGTTATGTTCCTTCCTTGTGCCACGCGGTCCAGGAAAGTCTCATAAATTTCTTCAATACTTTCTTGAATCACACTTCTAAAAGTATCGGACATGGGCTCAAATACGGAATACTCCACCGAATTTTTATTCGTCCCCACTTGCTCCGCATTGATTCCAATATTATCTGAGAGTCCTTTAATATTAGGTATGGTTCCAAAAACACCAATTGAACCCGTAATCGTTGTGGGTTCCGCAAAGATTTTATCTGCCCCAGCAGCAATATAATATCCACCTGAAGCGGCAACATTTCCCATTGAGACAACCACTGGTTTCTTTTCCTTAGCGATTTCAACTTCGCGCCAAATAATATCAGAGGTCAAGGCACTCCCTCCAGGAGAGTTGACGCGTAGCACTATGGCCTTTACATTTTCGTCGTCACGTGCCTTTATGATTGCCTTGGTAATAATTCCTTGCCCAATAATATTCCGGTTGCCTTCACCATATAGGATTTCACCCTGGGCGAAAACCACGGCTATCTTATCCTTACCTTTATGAATGCTCTTCCTGTTTGATCGTCTTGTGTATTCACTCAAGGTAACATAATTGATATCATCGCTTGGATCCAATGCCGTAGCTTGCCTCAATTTTGCCTCATACTGGTCATAGAACAACAGATCATCAATCAATCCTGATGCCTTTGCATATTTAGGAGATCTTCCCCCCAGTGTATCGGCAATAACATTCAAATCCTGTTCGCTTATGCTTCTACTTTCAGAGATGTCTGTTACTATAGTGTTCCATATCGAGCCTAGCAATTCCTTGATTTGGGTCCTATTGGCATCACTCATTTCATTGGCCAGAAATGGTTCTACCGCACTTTTATATTTACCATGGCGAATTACTTCCATTTTAACTCCTGTCTTTTCCTGCAGATCTTTGTAAAACAACACTTCGGTTGACAATCCTTTAAAATCCATTCCACCAACGGGATTCAAAAAAACTGAATCTGCGACACTAGACAAATAGTAATCCTTTTGCATATAGTAGTCCGCATATGCGTATATGAACTTACCTCCTTCCTTAAAGTCGGCCAATGCTTTTCGAATAGCCTGGGTCTGGGCCAAGCCTGCCATCATAAAGCTATTATTGATGCTAATACCTTCAATATCATTGTCATTCTTGGCCACCTGAATCGCATGAACAATTTCGTCCAAACCTTTGACCTGACCGAAAAAGCCAGCAAAGGGATCGGCATCATCAGTCCCCACATAATCATTTATAGGCTGTTGTATCTGTAACTCCAAAATAGAATTATCGCTTATGACCACACCTTCCTCTGCACTACTTACCAAGCTTACAAAAATTATGAACATAAAAAACACAATCCCAAAAGCCATTAAACTACCAATAATCGCTGCTAAGAGATTTCTCAAAAAGTTCATTCCAATCGTATTATTATTAGCGAGCAAAGATAACCAAAGTGAAATTGTTTTGTTTACTTTGTTTCAATATTATGGGTGAACTCAAAAAGGTATATATTTCCATAGGCAGTAATCTTGGTAACAAGCTGCAAAACCTACAAGATGCCATTTTTATACTCGGAAAGGAAGTGGGAGATATTCTGACCATTTCCAAGGTTTACCAAAGTACTTCTTGGGGTTTCGAGGCCGATGATTTCTTAAACGCCTGCATTGAACTTGATACACGTTCTTCTCCCCAAATTGTTTTAAAAAAAACACTTTCAATCGAAAAAAATGGGTCGGGAACGGCACAAGGAAGGTGGATATGAATCGCGCAGTATTGACATTGACATATTGTACTATGAAAATATTGTATTGCATTCCGATGAACTGACCATTCCCCATCCTAAATTACAAGAACGCAAGTTTGTTCTTTTACCACTGGCTGATATCGCTCCCCAATTTTATCATCCAATACTCAAAAAAGATACAAGGAACCTTTTGCAGGAATGCAAGGATGGAAGTAAACCCGAAAAAACAACGCACAAGTTATATAAAACGAAAACAGAACTTTTTTCGAACCTTAATCTCATAGCTATTGAGGGTAATATTGGAGTGGGTAAGACCACTTTGGCCAAAAGAATTGCTGAAGAGCATAACGGAAAATTGGTTTTGGAACGTTTTGCGGACAACCCTTTTTTACCTAAATTCTATGAGGACCAAGGTCGTTATGCATTTCCGCTGGAAATGTCGTTTTTAGCGGATCGCTACCAACAATTCACCGATGACACCTCCCAATTTGACCTTTTCAAGAACTTTATGGTCAGCGACTACGATATTTATAAATCGCTCATTTTTGCCCAAGTCACTTTACAAAAAGATGAATTCAACCTATATCGCAAGCTTTTTAATTTGATGTATCGAGAAGTAAGGAAACCCAATATTTATGTTTACCTGTATCAATCTACCGAGCGTTTACTGGAAAATATAAAAAAGCGTGGGAGAGCCTATGAACAAAGCATTGAATCAGATTACCTCAACAGGATCAACAAAGGATATTTTGACTTTTTTAAAAGTCACCCTGAACAGAATACGCTGATTATTGATGTTGGTGAATTGGATTTTGTTGCACGAAATGAAGATTATGATACCGTTATCGATTTGATTAAAGATTATGCTCTAAACTTATCTTTTTAAGAAATATTTCACATATTTCTTGTGTAGCATCTAATGTTTTCCTTAATTAGCACCTCGAAAAAGCAACTAACTAACTCAAACTATATATCTGGAAGGCCCTGATTTAACTATCAGGGTTTTTTATTTGTTCAGTTTAGACCAAAAATCCCAAATCACTACCCCAGCACTTACAGCAACGTTCAAAGAATGCTTGGTACCGTATTGCGGAATCTCCAAAACCGCATTGCTTGCACTAACCACATCTTGCGAAACTCCCTTAACCTCATTGCCAAAAACCAATACGTACCTCTTTGATTTATCACTTTCAAATAGATTCAACATTTGGGCCTTTTCCGCTTGTTCAATGGATACTATTTCATGTCCTTTGGATTTTAATTCCTTTACCAATTCCAACGTATCCTTTCGGTATTCCCAATCCACACTCTCCGTTGCCCCAAGTGCGGTCTTACGAATATCCTTATGCGGTGGAGTCGCAGTAATTCCGCAGAGGTAAATTTTATCTATCAAAAAGGCATCAGCCGTTCTAAAGACCGAACCGATATTATTAAGGCTTCGGATATTATCCAAGACAATGATCAACGGACTTTTTTGGGCCAATTTAAAATGCTCAATGTCAAGTCGGTCCAATTCTTCATTCTTAAGTTTACGCATGGTCGTTAATTTCCGTTTCTTAGACCTGTCAGGTTTCAAAAACCTGACAGGTCTCTACAATTTAAAATAGTTGATATACGTATCCAAATCCTTATCTCCACGACCAGAAA
>JAGLKG010000337.1 GCA_023141835.1 Maribacter sp.
AGTCCCAATAGTCCCGGTGTTACCCAGGGTACGGCTAAAGACACTTTGTTGGCGACCTATAATGATTTGGAAAGTGTTAAAGAGTTGGCCGCTGCAAATAAAGGTGAAATTGCTGCAGTGATCATAGAGCCGGTAGCTGGAAATATGGGATGTATTATTCCCACTGAGGAATTTATCAAAGGGTTGCGTGAACTTTGCACACGGGAGAACATACTATTGATTTTTGATGAAGTAATGACCGGCTTTCGATTGGGAAAAGGAGGTGCGCAGGAAGTTTTGGGAGTAAACGCCGATATAGTGACCTTTGGAAAGGTGATTGGCGGTGGACTGCCCGTGGGAGCATTTGCAGCTCGTGAAGACATCATGAATCAATTGGCGCCAGACGGACCTGTTTATCAGGCTGGGACCTTAAGTGGCAACCCATTGGCCATGAGTGCCGGTTTGGCCATGTTGACCCAACTGAACGACCATCCAGATATTTTTAGAAGCTTGGCCGATAAGACAACGTACCTGCATAAAGGCATCGAAAATGTATTGATTGAAAAGGGAATTTCACATCAAATCAATCGGTTTGGAAGTATGATTTCCGTTCACTTCACAGATGAACCTGTTGTTGATTTTGAGTCATCTGCCAAAGGCAATAATGATACATTTAAAAAGTACTTTCATGGGATGCTGGGCCAAGGGGTTTATTTGCCACCAAGTGCCTTTGAAAGTTATTTCTTGAATGATGCCCTGTCTTATGAGGATCTGGATGAAACTATCACTGCGGTGAACAAGGTGTTTAATTGATTTAAATTACATCACGTGAATCCTTTTATCTAGAACCTTGTGATGCTCAAGTAGTTTTTTGTTTTGTTTAGGGGTAAGCTGTTTGACGACTTTACTGTTGAGCTCTTTTTCTAGATGGTCGATATTTGTTTTGTCATTACCCTGATGATTTCCCTTAATCTTCTTTTTTGCGTTTTTTAAAAGTTTTTGCTTCTGGATTTCATGACCACTGTATATCCTATGGATATTCTTTCTTTGATTTTTATCGTCCAAATGCACGATTTTATTCAACTCCTCAGTTTTGATATCGGCAATATACTCGACCTTCTTAAGGTTGATTACATTCTTCTTTTTTTGGGCTTGAATTGTTTGGGTAAAAAAGATAAAAATCAGACTGGCCAATGTTAAACTTATATTTTTCATATAAATAAATATTTATGGTATAACGTGGAAAGACAAAAAAAAGTGCAAAAAAATCAGGGCGATAAACCCTGATTTTATAATTACTTCATCTTTTTTCTTCTTTTCTCTCCAGAATGTTTGCCCCAGTGGTGCCTTCCTTTTTTATGCTTCATTTCTTCCCATTTGTCAAACTGCTTCTCCGTAAGGATTTTTTTTAGTTCGGCCTTATGGGCGATAGCACCATCAAGTCTAGCTTTTTCCATGGCATAGAGCTCATCTGAAGATAGTTCAGGTTTTTCACCTGTTTCTTTTTTTGCTTTATGTTCAGCCATTTTTGCTTTTCGAAGTTTTGCATGTTCTAGATGTAAAGGCTGGATTTGGTCCTGTTGTGAATCGGTTAAATCCAAGGCCAAGGCCATTTTTTTTGTTTGAAGGGTAGCTATCTGTTCGGCAGACATGCTTTTAAAGCCATCCCTGTGCCTTCTTTCTCCATGCTGGGCTATTGATGAAAAACCAGCTAAAAGCACAGCTAGTAAAATTACTTTTTTCATGTTATTTGTTTTATGATTTTGAAGATAAGACAGACAATGGGTCAATTGGTTTAGTGAGATTCCTTTATTTGTGAATTATTTAACCAACCGACTTTTTTTGGTTAAGAGCAAAAAAAAGAGGGGGCCGGTGTTAACGGCCCCCTCATTAAACTTATACCCGGATACAACTATTTAATTTGCACAATTTTGTCAAATGTATTTTCATTTAAGTTCAAAGTGGCAATTTCCGTATTGCCATTTGTGTTTTCTGAATCTTTTTCATTTATGTTCAAAGTGGCAATTTCTGTATTGCCATTTGTGTTTTCTAAATCTTTTTCGGTGCTGTAGTAAACAAATGATGATGCTACAAAACAAACTAAATAAACAAGGCTCTTTACTTTATATGACATGATTTAGGGGGTTTTGATTCTTGAACCAAGATAACTGTTGTATCCACTAGATAGAGGTCGTTGTTGTGAAAGAATACCCAAACCGATGTGAAACGTCCATAAGTTGTGGTTAAGCTCCTTCGTTCATCCGATTTTATTGCATTTCATCTGTAGAGGAAGATTTTGGGAGGCTAAATTCAATTCAAGTTTTAAGAAAATGTAGAATATTTTTGAGGCTCCTGTAACATTTTAAATATTATAAAGTCTTTTAAGTAGAGAATTTTCATTTTTCTTCCGATAACTATCGGGATTCGAATTAGTCTATGAATAAAGCTATTGCATTGCAATGGCTTTATTTTATTTGGGTAAATAGTGGGTCAGGAGGAAACGTATTAATTAAAAACAATAATGATACTTGTATGCCATGACACTAGAATATTAAGGGAACAATAAATTGAAACATGACGACAAGTAAGGCCACGGCAATCAGATTCAAAATGATTCCAACCCTAGCCATTTGATGCACTTTTATGTAACCACTGGCAAAGACTATGGCATTGGGAGGCGTTGCCATCGGGAGCATAAATGCACAGCTACTTGCTATGGTAACGGGTATGAGCAAATATAGAATAGGAATTTCAAGACCTATGGCTATACCGGCAACTACCGGCGCAAGAACTGCCACCAAAGCAACATTACTCATTAATTCGGTCATAAATAGCATTAAGAAAATAAGTAACACAGCGGTTAACAAGATGCTGATTTCACTTGCCGCAATTGTATGGGCTACAAGGTCAACAATTCCGCTTACTGACATTCCCTTCGCTAATGCGAGTCCACCACCAAACAAGATTAAGATTCCCCAGGCCAATCTTTGGGTGTCCTTCCACTTAATCAGAAAGTCCCCTTTTTTAAGATTGTAGGGTATTGAGAATAGAGATATGGCGGCTATCATACTTATAATGGTGTCCGAAAGTCCTAGACCAGGGAATATTTCATTGATCAGGGTACGGAAAATCCATAAAAAAACAGTGACTCCAAATATGGATAAAACCATTTTTTCTTTGCCACTCATCGGTCCTAGTTTTTGCAATTCGGTATTGATTATCTCTTTGGAAGCCGTAAATTTTAGTTGCTTGTTTGGGAACATCCATTTTACCAATACGAAATAACTGATTGCAATCATTACCGTTGAAAACGGCACCCCGATTACCATCCATTTTAGAAACGAAATTTCAATATTGTACTCATTTTCCAATAGTCCTATCATAACTGAATTGGGAGGAGTTCCAATAACAGTGGCTATACCACCCGCGTTCGCCGAAAAGGCAATTCCCAACATGACGCTTAGGGCAAAATTGCGATCGTTTTTGGTAAAACCATCTGCATCATTGATTAAAAGCCCTATGACCGACATTGCAATTGGGAGCATTACCACTGTGCTTGCTGTATTGCTTATCCACATGCTCAATGATGCTGTGGCGATCATAAAACCAAGGACGACTTTATTGGGAGTTGTCCCCGTTATTTTTATTATGTTAAGGGCTATGCGTTTGTGAAGGTTTACATTTTCAAGGGCCAGGGCCAATACAAACCCACCGAAAAACAGAAAAATAATCGGACTTCCATAATTTGCACCTACCTCCCCAATAGGCATTATTTTAAGTAGCGGGAAAAGAACCAAAGGTAGCAATGCGGTGACTGAAATTGATACTGCTTCAGTAATCCACCAAATGACCATCCATAGGGCAACGGCAATAACAGCATCCCCTTTTTCCGATACAATGGTGTTAGGTAAATTGGTGAAAACAAAAAAAAGAATAGGTCCTAGTAAAAGACCTAATTTTCGGCTAAGATTCATATGAATTACATTAATTGCCCTAAACTATGTTTTTTCTTTTTCTTATGAAAATTAATAAACAATGGAATCCGAAGGTATTACTGGTAGTTGATAATTGCCATAATCGATAAGAATTTGGCCGTCACTCAAGGTTTGAACTCCATTGGTATCTACATTGGTTTTATAAAGATGGACTTTTTTTAGTTTCTTAAAGTTGGAAAGGACCTGCAGATATTGACCTTCAAATTTTGAACTGGTTAAATTAATTGATTTTAAGTGCTCTTGAGATTCCAGAAGAGAAATGCCTTGTCCGGTAACCGAAGTATTGTCTAACTTTAATATGGTCAAATTGGGCAGCATGGCAAGTTTTGAAAATATTGAGTCCGTTACTTGGGTTCCTCCAAGATCTAACCTTGCAATTTGCTCCCTGATGGGAATCAATGTTTTAAAATCTGAATTACTAAACAAGGGTTTGTTAATGCAGGAAACATTCAAGAAATTGGAAGCCTTGCTTATCAAATCCACATGAATGCCCGTTTGTTCTATCTTGTTAATACTATCTTGGGAAGCTGCGATAATTTCGATTGCAGGATGATCATCATCTAATTTTTGAGGGAAAAATGATAGAAACAGCTCTTTGGGAAGATTCAGTTCTCCAATAGATTTATCGAACGGATTGCCATTGGCGACCCAAGTCTCGATAAGTTTTATTTCTTCTTTGGACGGCTGTGTTTTGTCTTCGGGCGGCATATGATCTTCATCATCTTTGGGTAAGATCAATCGAGAGAAAAGTTGACTTTCCCCAGGATTTTCCTCAACTATGATTTCCCCATTTTCACCACCTTGTAAAATTCCTTCCTCGCTATTTAAAAGCAAATCTCCCTTTGATTTTTTTGGGCTATGGCAACTAAGGCATTTGTTATTTAGAATGGGCTTTATCACATCTTCGTATAGCATTGCATTCTGCCAATTCTCATCGTTGAGAACAATTTCCTTTTCCTCATAAGTTTCAAAACCCAAAGCTGTCTTAATACTATTGGGTAGAGGCTCTACAAGGTAATCCTCGCCATGGGTTATATTTCCCCCTTGGTGACCAGTGAAGGAAATTAAAACAAAAAATACGATAGAGAGCCCCAGCAATGGGATTTTTGTGAGAAAATCGATAGCTTTCAATTCCATTAATTTCGCATACATTAGAAACGAAAATAGGGCCGTGGCAATGCCAGCCCACAAGTGAAGTTTTACTGTATCAAAGGTGTAACCTTCGCCTTGATATTGCAAATACCCAGTAATGCAGGCCAAAACAGAACTGATGCCTGCCCAAAAATAGATCAAGGGTATCACTTTGACGTATTCTGCTTTTTTTCGATCATACCATTGAAGCAGAAGTCCTAGGATTATGAATCCGATAGGCAAGTGAACCAATAATGGATGTAGTCTTCCTAATAGTTGTTTTAGAACGTCCATGCAATAGGGGGTTTATTCAATATTCATTCTTTCTTTAAGGGCCTTCATGATAAAAACATTCGCTTTCCACTGATCCGCAACGGGCAACCTTGTGTACGGAAGGGTAGGCATATAATTTGGAGGCCCGAATTCTGAGGTTATGGTAAAAGGACGGTTGCTTTCTGTCCATTTTTTACGGATAACCTTTTCCCAAATATCCAAATGACGATTTAGGGCCTTTTGCCATTCTGGAGCTTCGGGATCGTTGACCTGGGGTCCTTCAGCAAACCCTACACGGGCATGGATATGTTGCGATCTATTAAGGACTTTC
>JAGLKG010000338.1 GCA_023141835.1 Maribacter sp.
TAATGAATTTGTTCGTCGTACACCGGTTATAGTAAAACAATTGGTTGGTCATGTCGATAATAGTTCCTATCCATCCGTACAGGTAGCAATCAATGCAATGTTAGTTGTACCAACGAATGTTAAGGGGCCTGTTCCTGTGTTAATGATGTTTGGCCGTCCTACTTTTCCGGCTCCTGCACAACCATCGCGAAAAGACATGGAAAAAATAAATGCTTCATTTAAGGATATGATGATAAAACATGATTCCAATATGAGGGCAATTTTTGACAAATACCCGGCATATAGTCCAATAACCCGTTTACCGCCTCCAAATTTTTGGGCACCACTACCAGAAGGCGATTTACCAACAACGGAACAGTTATTAGCCGCAGGTTGGGGCTATCTCACAATAGATCCATCAAGTATACAGGCGGATAATTCAGCAGGACTCACAAGTGGAATTATTGGGTTGGCAAATAAGGGGGAATCACGTAAACCAGATGATTGGGGAGCATTACGGGCTTGGGCATGGGGTGCTGCCCGTGCCTTGGATTATTTAGAAAGCGATGCATTGGTCGATGCAAAAAAAGTAGGAATCGAGGGTGTGTCACGTTATGGCAAAGCAGCTTTAGTAACATTAGCTTTTGAAAATCGATTTGCCATTGGATTAATAGGTTCTTCAGGTAAAGGTGGTGCAACGCTTCATAGGCGCGTTTATGGTGAGGCTGTAGAAAACCTAACAGGCTCTGGCGAAAGTCATTGGATGGCGGGAAACTACATTAAATATGGAGCTTCGCAAGCCAGTTTTGGTAGTAAAACAGCCTGTGATTTACCTGTAGATTCTCATCAATTAATCGCGCTTTGTGCTCCAAAACCTACCTTTATCAGTTATGGTATTCCGGAGAAGGGCGATGCCAAATGGTTAGATCAAAAAGGGAGTTACATGGCAGCTATAGCGGCAGGCGTTATTTTTAAGTTTTTGGGCGCTAAAGATCTAGGGGTGTCAAATGACTATTTAAAGGAAAAGATGCCTCCCTATAATACTGATATGTTAGATGGTCAATTAGCTTGGAGACAACATGATGGTGGTCATACAGATGGGCCAAATATGAAACATTTCATTCCATGGGCAAATAAGATGTTAAACTATGAAAAGTAGTTTACTATATTTAAAGTGTGAATTAAAGGCGAAAAAAGCATTCAGTAATAAACTATGGATTAATGCTGTACCTGGGGCAGGATGGTGTATGAAATGATTTTAAGTAATTCTATTTATCTGACAGTTATAAATCTTGGAGTTAAAATTTAGTTAATTACCTTATTATCAGGCACCACCAATCAATAATTTCCCTACTTTAAGAACTCACTAAATTTTTGTTCAATGAAAAAATTACTACTAGGTATTATTGTGGTTACGACTGCTTTGGTGACTATATCAGCCACTAAAGACAATGAAAAAGGGATGGACCTAACCGAAGGGTTTATCTTCGGAAACCCGGAGATTGGTTCCATCAATCAATTGAACTTTGGGCCTCAGGGAATATTATTCGTCGGGGATTCAAAAAACGCTACTATTTTCGCATTGGATACTAAAGACACAAATGCAAAAGACACGGCGGATGAAATAAATATACAAGAGGTAGACACAAAGATTGCGGCTGCCCTCGGCACAACGACCGATAAAATCAAAATAACCGATATGGCTGTGAATCCTGTATCGAAGGCCGTGTACTTTAGTGTTAGTACAGTGAATGGTATTCCGGTGCTTCTGAAACTTGACGGCGAAAATTTTGAAAGTGTCTCCTTAAAGGAAATCAGTTATTCTAAAATTGGATTATCTGACCCAATAGCAGTCGATGCAAAGGACCGTAGGGAACGTCCATTAAGGGTTTGGGCAATTTCCGACCTTAAATATCATGATGGAAAAATCTTGGTTTCGGGCCTTTCGAACAAAGAATTCGGATCCACCTTTCGAAGTATTCCGTTTCCGTTCAATGATGCTCAGGAATATGCCTCTTTGGAAATATTCCATGCTGCGCATGGCCAATACGAAACAAACTCTCCCATAAAAACCTTTGATGTGGTTGAACTTGAAGGAAAGGAGTATCTGATGGCAAGCTATACCTGCACCCCTCTGGTGCTTTTTCCAATGGATGAACTTAAGGATGGAATACATTCCAAAGGCCGTACTGTGGCTGAGTTGGGATCGGGCAATTCTCCTTTAGACATGGTGTCCTATGAAAGAGAAGGTAAACGCTATTTTGTGATGTCGAATACCAATAGGCCTATAATGAAAATAGACTATGCTGATTTGGCCGCGTCAAAAGAATCATTGACAGAGCCTATTAAAGAATGGGCTGTGGCGGCTGGTGTGGATTATGTGTCTTTGCCTATGGTAAATGTATTACAGATGGACAATTTAGACGCCAACACTATTGTTTATATGCAAAGAGCAGCTGATGGTGACCTCGTTTTACGTAGTAGAACCACAAAAAGAATGTGATAATGTGCATATCTATTGCAAAAGAGATCAAGTTATACTTGGTCTCTTTTTGTTTTGTTTGCTTCTTGACGTCTTGTAATAATGCTCCTGCTTCTATAGCGGTTCAAGTAAATTATGAGGATGCCAAGGCAGTAAGTGTCGATTTCTCTTATGATAAAGACATTAAAACTCTCGAATTCTTTATAGAGAATGAGTTAGAAACACCTATTTTGGGCAGTTTGGTGCATTTAGGAACAAAGGAATATTCCTTTATTCCTTTAGTACCCTTTACCGAAGATCAAAACTATACTATAAGTGAAAGGGGCCGAACAATAGGTGCTTTTAGGGTATTGGGCGATAGGTCTAAAACGGCACCGGAAATTCTAGCTATCTATCCAAGTACAGATACGGTACCTGAAAATCTATTGAAAGTATATCTCCAATTTTCCGAACCCATGCAAGAAGTAGGGCATGTTCTTGATTTCATAAAGGTTATTGATAAAACAGAAGGTGTTGAAAAAAAAATATTTCTCGAAATGGAATCGGAATTATGGAACCGGGAGCACGATTTATTAACCCTTTGGTTGGACCCTGGCCGGATTAAGACCGATTTGATTCCGAATAGGGAACAGGGGTTACCTATTTTGAACGGACACAAATACTCCGTGCATATCGATAATAGTTGGAGGTCTGCAAAGGGCAGGCAATTGAAGCGATCTTTTAACAAATCACTTGTGGTGACTCAAAGAGATCATAATAAACCAACTATTAAAGATTGGAAGCTTACCATCCCAAATGCAGATTCAAGAAAGGCTTTGAAACTACTTTTCTCAGAGCCCATGGATGCTATTTTAAGTACTGAAACCTTATCAATTTATGAGGATTCCCAAAATTTTATCGCCGGTAACTTTAAAATATCCCAAGGTGAAAAAGAAATGTCATTTACACCTAGAGATAGATGGAAAAAAGGAGTCTATAAAATACATGTCA